>JAZOTV010000191.1:0-7058 GCA_045657815.1 Akkermansia sp. | reverse complement strand
GAGAAGGAGCGGGTTTTTGCGGGTATTTAAACATATTTTATTATTTATTAAAAGGTTACAGAAAATCACACACACCAGTTTCGGCGCTGTTCCTATGGTAACGTTTTACACCGCCTTTGTCGATATGAAAATTTGTCAGATGCGTTTTTTTCTTCTTCCCCCCTCTCTCTCGTGTAATATAGGCCGCGATCTCCAAACCAAAATGCAATTATCCCATAGAGTCTGTTTCAGATTTGCTGATGCCTAGGTAGACCCTGTCTGACAACAAAAGTAACAGCCCCGCCTTGCTTGTTTTTCTGGCACCTCATACAAAAAGTTGATGACAAACCAATTTTTCAACCATAAGGGCTAGTATGCCAGCAGCGCTATTGTCCGCCATAATTGCGTTAAAGTCAGGCTTACAATCGTCCCTGATTCAATTTTGTTGTTTCAAGTGATGTGATGCACCTAAAGCTCACTCTGTAATAAAGATTTATGTACGAGGTTTACCCATCACAGATAAGGACGTCACGCTGTATATTTTTGCGATGCAAGAGTATTGTGTCTACTGTAAGTAATACCTCACTCTGCGACCTGAAACATGTCACCCATTCCAGGCTACACAAGGAGGCTGATACACGTTCTTGTGCATACCCAGCACGTTTCCTTGAGAAGGAATTCTGTACTCCGTGTTGATAAAGAAAAGCTTGACAATGATATTCCTGAGCCGAAACCGGAAGATGCACAAGGGGTACTGATAGACGAAAAGCGCCTTGGGTTCAGCCAAGGCTTTGCGGCAGTCTGTCTGAATACTACAACCGGGGGGCTCCTGGAGAAGGAGAGAAGCAAGGATAGCTATTGTCTAGATCATTTTTTACCGATTTGATGAGAAGAAGAAAAGCAAAATCATCCGCCTCGGCATAGACCTCACCAACGCATACAAAACCTCTCGTTCATTTTACCTACCTATCCGAAACAGCCCATCCCATAAGTGCTTTACCCTTGACATTAACAGTTTTGTTCTGTAACCTAAAAAGGTTCGCCAATTCCGTATCATGTAATGATCATTGCTGTCTCAATCAGAAATTCTCCTTATAGATTTATCAGGATTCTTTTCATACTCATGCTCATAGGGGCAGTCATCGCATGGGGGTATCGAAATGAATGGATTTCCTGGTGGCATGGAATATACAAGCTTGCCCTTTGTGCAGGTGCCTGCATAGCTGCTGCTATCGGAATACAGGTTTACCGGCAACGCTCTATCTCAAAAGCAGACTTCATGCCCCAACCTATCCTCTGGCTTAATATCCTGCTTTCGGTCGCAGTTTCTGCCCTTTATCTCAGTGTATGGGAAGAGCCCCTGCAACTTCCAATCACCGCGCTTGGTTGCGCAGGGTTCATTTTTCTTCTTTTCGCAATACTGGGCCGCTGGTGTCTCGTACTCTGGATTCCGTTCCTCTACATCCAGATAATTCAGGCAGTCAGTTTTTCCAGGTTAGGTGTTCGATTTTCCAGTGGCATTTTCGCTGAGATAATGCATGCATCTCATGCAGAAATAATGAGTTTCGTCACATTTCAGAATATCTCCGGTCTCATATTGGCATTTTTCGCCGCATTTGCAGCAGGCATACTTCAATACCGCATGGTTCGCAAATGTAACCGCTACTGCCTGGCAAAGACCGGTTTCATACTCCTGAGCTACTTTTACGTCCTTCTAGCCTTTGTACCTCACAATAATCGAATTTCCCTTACCCCCTACCCAGCACAAGAAACCCATGCGCTTGTCACAGCCGGAGATTTAGCTATTGATCAAGACGCACACACTCTGCTTTTGGTCACAAAACTCCCCTCCCCTGCAGATGCCCCCTCTGCTGCACCTGTCATTTCAGAAGTCACGGGAACCATATGCATTTTACACATTGGAGAAAGCGTGCTTGCAAATCATCTTCAGCTGAACGGATATCATCGTTCAACAACACCATGGCTCAGCAAACAACAGAACCTTATCAACTTCCCTCGTTGCATCTCTCTCTATCATCAGACCACCTCAGCCATTATTGGCATTTTGACAGATGGGGCCCGCGAAGAAGCACGGCATGAGGTCTTCGGCCCAGTTGTCCCCAAAGTGGGAATAGTAGCAGATTTATTTGAGAAACATGGATTCTACACGGGCATGCTGACCGAACATGACTCGATTCACCAAAAGAACACAAAAATTAAATATACGTTTGGTGAGACCATGCAAATATGCACACGCCGCCTCGACACGTTGCAGGAAGCACCTGGCAGACGCATGACACAAGCATCTCAGCTACTGGATTTATGCAGCAAACACCCTGATGAAAATATATTCATCATCCTGAACAATGAAGGCAGCCACGGCCCATTTTTCAGCTACGACCATAAATCACCAGCATTCACACCGCACAACAACACAGCGTTCTACACCAATCCGCGTTCGCATCAAGAAGAAATCATCAATTCTTATGACAACACCATCGTATACCTTGACTCTTACGTTCAACGCATCGCAGAAGGCCTCAAAGGACGCCCCTTTATATACATATACGTGAGCGATCATGGAGAGTTCTTGGGAGAAGATGGTAAATGGGGGCGCAGCTGGGTTTTCTCGGAAAGAGACAGCGCCTCAGGTCTGCAAGCATACCGAAGTTCGTCCGGCTCTCATGTCGGTATGTTTATCCTTCCTTCCGATGAATGGCTCCAATTGCATCCCCATTTTCAAGCGGCAGCACAACAGCTGAAAGCAAACAGCAACATGACCGTCAGCCACGCTCACATTTTTGATACCGTACTGGGTCTATTCGGAATCTCATCTACCCACTACGATGCAAAATGGGACCTTTGCTCTCCATCTGCACAGGAATACAGAGGGACCCAGCCACCTAGGACACCTCTGCCGTGTAGATAGAAGCAATCCCCATACACAGGGGCAGGCACGAGGGAGCAGAGTACCCACAGCGCTGCATCAGCTCGCAGAACTGCGCACCACGCGGGAATGCCTCTATGCTTTCTCCCAGGTAGTCATACGCACCGGAATTTCCCGTCACCCAGCCGGCGATACGCGGCAGCACGTGGTGCAGATACAGCCGGTATGGGCCGGCAAAGATATTCTCCGGCATGCTGAAATCCAACACCAGCAAATGACCACCCGGCCGCAACACACGCCGGAATTCGCGCAGCGCCTTCTCATAATCCGCCATATTGCGCAGGCCGAACGCCACCGTGGCGGCGTCGAACGAGGCATCCGGCAAGGGCAGATTCATGGCATCTGCCTCCAGAACCTCGGTTAAACCACGGCGCACCGCCACATCAAGCATGGGGCGGCAGAAATCCGTGCCCAGAACCTCAATCTCCGGCAGGGAACGCTTGATTGCCAGCGCCAGATCCCCGGTGCCGGTGGCAATATCAAGAAGCTTCTTCGGCTTCCATTCCGCCACCATCTGCACCACCCGGGCACGCCACAGAATATCCGTGCCCAGGGAGAGAATATGATTTGCGGTCACATAGCGCTCGGCAATCGACGAAAACGCTGCGTGAACGTATGCAGGATCAGGCATAAATCATTTAATGTGAGCCAGCAGAGCATCGCCGAAAGCAGTGGTACTCACAGCAGTGCTGCCAGGAATCATCTCTGCAAGGTCGGCGGTCACGGTCCTATCAGAAATAGCACCCTCAATAGCAGCTATGATGAGGTCGGCAGCCTCCGTCCAGCCCATATAGCGCAGCATCATCTCCGCAGAAAGCAGGAAAGAACAGGGATTCACCTTGTCCAGCCCCGCCAGCTTGGGAGCCGTGCCGTGCGTAGCCTCAAACACAGCGTGACCCGTGCGGTAGTTGATATTGGCACCGGGGGCGATGCCGATACCGCCCACCTGAGCTGCCAGCGCATCAGAGCAGTAGTCGCCATTCAGATTCAGGGTGGCCACCACGGAATGCTCCTGCGGATGAATCAAAATCTCCTGCAGGAAAGCATCGCAAATGCAGTCCTTGATGATGATACCGTTGGGCAGCTTGCACCAGGGGCCATCGCCTATGGGTTCGGCGCCAAATTCGCGGCAGGCCAGGTCATACCCCCAATCGCGGAAACCACCTTCGGTGAACTTCATGATGTTACCCTTGTGCACCAGGGTCACATAGGGCCGATTCGTCTCAATGGCGTACTGAATGGCGGAACGCACCAGACGCTCAGTGCCTTCCTTCGACACAGGCTTGATGCCGAACCCGGAGGTCTGCGGGAAACGCACCTTATTGGCGCGCTGGGGGAACTCCATGGAGAGCCATTCGAAGAACTTCTCCGCCTCAGGCGTGCCGCATTCAAACTCAATACCGGCGTAAATATCTTCCGTATTCTCACGGAAAATCACCATATCCACCTTCTCGGGGGCCTTTACCGGCGTCTCGATACCCTGGAAATAGCGCACCGGACGCACACAGCAGTACAAATCAAGCCCCTGGCGCAGCGCCACGTTCAGCGAGCGGATACCCTTGCCCACAGGCGTGGTCAGCGGCCCCTTGATACCCACCAGAAGCGTGCGGAAAGCCTCCATGGTCTCATTCGGCAGCCAGGTACCCACGGTGTCAAAGGCCTTCTGCCCCGCCAGCACTTCCTTCCACACCAGGCCGCACTTACCGGCATAGGCCTTATCCACGGCAGCATCAATCACACGCTTGGCTGCGCGCCAGATATCCGGGCCGGAGCCATCGCCGATAATATGGGGAATAATGGGAAAATCGGGCACGTTAAGCCCCTGCCCGGTCATGGTAATAGGAGTACCTTCGCTCATATCTGTTGAATCAGGGATTTATATTGAAAACTTACTTCTCCGCAGAAGCCTTTGCAGCAGGCTTGTCCTCCGGCTCCAGGCCATCACTATTCGCCATGGCGCAAAACACAAAAACAGCTCCCAGCAGCAAGGGTGGAAGAATGTAGAAAAGAATACCATCCTGCTCCCCGCGAGAAGCAGTTGTGCGCACTTTGACAGAGGGATGCTGAATACTTGCCATAGGTCTTGTGCGGGTATTGTACCAGACCACGCCGAAATTGCAACCATAAAGAATAACGCCTATTTGTTATCTTTTGTGAACACGAGTGGCCTGCTATCCTGAAAAACCGTAAACTCCGGCAGAGGTCCGGCCAGCCGATTCCCGCAGCCAATCATCATTCACTCTTCTCCCGGGCCTGCTTCAACAGCCCCACAGCGGTCTGGTTTCCGGCCTCTGCGGCATTGACCAGCCAGCCCATCATCAGCTCATCATTGCGGGGCACCCCCTTCCCTGTCGCATAGCAGGTGCTGAGCATCAGACAGGCATCTCCATTGCCCTGCATGGCGGCATAACGCAGGTAGCGGATTCCCTCGGCAGTGCTGGCATTCTTTGCAGTGCCATCCAGGTGCATGCGCGCCAGAATCAGCTGAGCCGGAATGGAGTCATCATCTGCCATACGCTCCAGCCAGTGCAGCGCACCGCTCATATTGCCCGCCCGGGCCTCCATCTGCACCAGAGTCTGGCAGGCATCATCATTGCCGGCATCTACCGCAGCGGCATACCATTGCCGGGCCTTCTGCATGGAGCGCGGCACCCCGAGCCCACGTTCATAGCAAAGCCCCATGGCCGCCATGGCGCGCGGCTGTTTGTTCTCCGCAGCACGGGAGAACCACTTGAATGCCAGCCTGGAGGAGTGAATCGCACCCTTCTGCCCGGTCAGCAGGCGGCGGCCATATTCATACTGCGCCTCCGGGTCACCATTTACCGCAGCCTTGCGCAGCTGGTAGATATTGTGGCACCCGGTCAGCAGCAGGAGGCCACAGGCTATGAAAAAAAGGCGCATCAGCGGAAGTAATTCTGTTGCTTTTCACTGATAGGCATCCCCAGGTGCTGCATTACCTCCAACATATCCTCCCACAAGGCACGGCGGGCAGAAAGCGCCTCGTTGCGCAGCAGGTAGCTGGGATGATACGTCACCCGCACCGGTACCCTCTGGCATTCGAACCACTGCCCCCGCAGCGCGCTCACCCCCTGTTGAGCACCCAGCAATCCCTTGGCAGAGCTACCGCCCAGGCATACAATACAGGCCGGTTGAACAGCCCGGATTTCCGCCATGATGAGCGGTTGGCACGCCGCCAGCTCCTCCGGAGAAGGCGCACGATTCGCCGTGCCCTGGTTCTCCCCCATGGATGGTCGGAACTTGCACACATTGGAAATATATACATCGCTGCGCTGCAGCCCCATGGCTCCCAGAATGCGGGTGAGCAACTGCCCCGCCGGCCCCACAAAGGGCTCACCCTGGCGCTCTTCCTCGTATCCCGGCGCCTCTCCCACCAGCATCAGCCGGGCATGCGGATTTCCCACCGCAAAAACCATCTTCTCGCGCAGCGTACCCAGCCGGCGCGCCGGCTTCCAGTCCGCAGCCTTCTGCCGCAGAAAATCCAGCTTCTCCACCACACTCATCTCCGGCTGCTGCTCCGGCGGCGGGGGAGTAGCCGGACCAGGCGCCTCCACAGGTGCAGAATTCTTCTTCCCCAGCCTGGCATCCAGCATCCACTGGCGCAGAATACCGCGAGCCTCGTCATCCACCGCCAGACGCTCCTGCCCGCCCTCCACCATGTGGGTGAGGGTCTCTACCGCCAGCTGCCTGAGAGTGGTCATGCTTACATTCTACCACAAGCCGCGCGGATAGCAAGAAAAAGCGTTTCGTACTGTCCTGCATTTCCCTTGCAGCATGGGCGGGTAATATGCTACATTATACACATAATGGCCAAACTCTGTATTCTGGACGGCATGGCGCTGATTTACCGCGCTTTCTATGCCTTTATCAACAACCCCATGCGCAACTCCACGGGGCTGAACACCTCTGCCATGTTCGGCTTCATCAACACCGTGGTGCATCTTCTCGATAAAGAAAAACCCACGCATGTGGTGGCCTGTCTGGACCCCAGCGGCCCCACCTTCCGCCACGAGCGATTCCCGGAATACAAGGCGAACCGCCAGGCCATGCCCCAGGAGCTGCGCGATTCCATTCCCTGGATTGTGGATATTCTGGCCGCCATGCGCATCAAGAC
>JAZOTV010000190.1:0-11293 GCA_045657815.1 Akkermansia sp. | reverse complement strand
AATCAAGTTTATAGTAATTAAGTTTAGCAGAATCAATCATTCTTTGAAAGACTGATCGACTAATACGAACACCTGCCGTGTCCTTCTGCGAAAGCGCGAAGTCATCCACCATCACGGCCTCGACAGTGATGGAACTGGTGGACGCCGTACTGTATTGCACTCGTTTCGTATGTTCACTATACTCCGTCCACTGGGTTGAAGTCAAGCCACGTTCGCTGATAAAGACCAATTTCGTCTCGATTGAGGGCAAAAGCTGCGAGATGAGCTGCTTATGCACGCTGGTCAGCGGGCCCGAGCGGCGGATGGTGCAGAGCGTACGGCCTGCGGCATCTCGGGTGTATTCCGTAATCGTTTCCGGGGTTACGCATACATCTCCATCGTACACAGCATCGCGGCTGGTTTCGATAAGCTGGCGAGCAGAATCGTAAGCATAGGTGGTGGTGATACCATCCTCATCCGTCTCACTCAGGCGACCGCAGCACATCCATTCGGTGGTGGAGAATCGGCCATTGCCACGCGTGGTCTTCACCACCCGCAGCTGCTCATCATACTCGTAAGCAGTGGTATTCAGCAGCAGCCACTGCGTGCCATCCCAGATACTTTCCTGCTCAAAGGTAACGGTATCATTAGCCGCGATGAAGCTCTCGCGCCTGCGGCTCTGTGCAGCCTCCAGCTCGCCGTTAGCCCTGGTGATGGTGGTGTGCTTGTGGATAGCGCCGTGTTCCGCCGTGGCCGCGTACTCATGCCAGGACTGCACACCTGCTACAAGCAAAAAAAAGATTGCCCTGACCACCGGAAAGCGATCAGGGCAACTGCGTTCATAGTCTCGCCAGGATTCGAACCTAGACAGAGGGAATCAAAATCCCTAGTGCTACCTTTACACCACGAGACCACGCAACAAGAGCAACCAGCGTGGGCTGCGGGCATTCTTTTACCACAGCCGCGCAGATGTGGCAAGCCTAAATTATGTATTACCTGCACAACACCATACGCATGTCCCAAAGATTTGGCACACGTGGATTTACGATTGACAATTTACGATTGACGAATTGAAAGTTGGCGGCTTACGCCGATGGAATCACGAATGAATGCTTACTGCCGATGGTGAGGCTAGTGATAACCCACTACGATTTTTCACACAGAACACTATGCCTTTATATCGTTTGTGACTATTTTCCCATAATCTTTGGGACACATGTGGCACAACACTGCCAGCAGACCGGAGCATGCAGAGTCAGCGAATAAGCAGATTGCGCTGCCAATTCATGAGCGCCTCCAGGCCCTTATCCTCATTCATGGCGATGCTTTCAATCTGGCTGCGGGTGGCAATGAGGGAAGCCTCCAGCGCCAGTTCCTCTGCAATGGCGTTGCGCCGCGCGGCCCAATGTTCCACACGGGAATCAAAGTTGGCATCTGTCTCATGGTGAACGCGTTTGAGCAATTCAGGATAATCCTCCTCATCCATGAGATGAAAATGCTCCACCGCCTTGCGGAACCGGCTGGCGCGGTGGTGGTGCATACTCTGGTGCGGGAAAGCCGGGCGGAATTCCTGCAGGGCATTGCTCCACCGCAGAAGTTCATTATTGCCGCAAATCATGAAAGCCGGCCGGTCCACAGCTGCGGCTTCCTTATCACGCCAGAGCCAGAGGGTACGCAATGCGGCCAGGCCGCGGCGGTTCAGTTTGCCACTGCCCTTGATACGCCAGGGTTCCTGCCCGGTGGCGGCGTGGCGCTCCCGGCCATGTTCCAGATTGTGGGCACAGCTTTCAAGGAACCAATCATACCGCCCTGCCTGCTTCAGCTCTGCCACCAGCTTATCTGCCATCTCGAGCATGTATTTCACATCCCCTTGGGCATATTCCTTCATGTCATCCGGCATGGGGCGAATCCCCCAGTTGGCACGCTGGTTTTTCTTGCTGAGCACCACTCCGTAGTAATGCTCCACCAGAGCTGCCAGGCCGAACTGCTGGAACCCCAGCAGACGCGCCGCAATCTGAGTATCCAGAATCATGTGCGGCAGCACCCCGTAGGCATTCTGCAGCAGGCTCATATCATAATCCGCGCCGTGCATCCACACATCTGTCTCCTGCAGCCAGAGGGTGAAAAGCCTCATATCCTCAATAGCCAGCGGATCTATAATGACCACACCTTCTGCATCTGCGTACTGAATCAGACAAAGTTTCTCACGGTGGCGGTGCAGGCTGTCAGCCTCCAAATCCAGCACAGTACGCCCCTGCGGCTGGGCAGCAGCGCGTTGCTTCCATTGATACAATGCTTCAGAATCGGCAATCATTAACGGTCTGCATGCTATCATATACCCCCGGTAAATGCAAGCCGATAATAACTATTACTCATTATCACTTATGTGCGCATGGGCCACCGGAACCCGCATTTCACCAGTTTTTGCTGCGGCGTGGCCGTTCCCGGATATATGAAAAAAAATGCTCCCGCCCCCCCGGGAAGGAGAGGCAGGAGCTATTGGGGAACAGAAGATTTTCTGTTATCAGCGGGGCTTAGGCCTGCTCACCCTGCACCATGACGAGGCGGAGGGGAGTGGAGGACACGAGCTCACCGTCGAGAGTCACGTTGATGGCGTAGGTACCCACCTTCTCGAAACGAAGACCCTGGAAGTTCATGATGAGGTTGCGGGTCAGGAAGGAAGCACCCTCGGGCAGAGCCACCTTGAGGTCACCAACGATGGGCATGCGCTCCTTGTCCAGAGCGTTGCCGTCTTCATCAACGATGGAGATGCCGAGCTTGTGGTCACCGGAATCCTCAGGGGTGAGGCAGAGACGCAGAGCCAGAGCGCAGGCGGGGTGAATAACGGGGAACTGACGGGCAAACAGCGTATCGAAGGCACCCTGCACGCAGAGCTTGCCCTGATAATCGGCGGCGTAGTCGCAAAGAACGGCAACTTGAATATCCATGGTTTTTATATAATGTTGGTGTTAAGAACTGGCATATCCCCACACGGGGGGAAAAATGACTTCCCTACTTCTACCACAATTCACCGGGCTTGCAAGCACAAAATGAAACATGCTCGCATACTGACATAATTATTTCAAAACCCGACCTATCTGGCGGTTTGCCGCCACCACAATCGGAATGGCACTTACCAGCACACAGAAGAGCAGTGTGAAGGATATCAGGCGTATTTCCGGCATGATTTCCTGCAGCTCCAGCATATATTGCCCCATCTTGAAGAACTGAGTGACAATGATTTTCTGGGAATACATAAACGTGGCGATTGCTGCCCCGAAAGAGATGGACACCAGCACCAGATTCTCCACGATAAAGGTACCCACCAGCAAAAGCGGGTTGATACCGAAACTCTTCATCAGGGTATAGATGAACTCGTTCTGGCGGTATTCCATGCCGGCCAGTGCCGTGAGCAGAATACCCACTATGACCACAATCCCCAGGCAGAAGGCGGCACGGCACTGGTTCTGGTTTCCCAGAATAATGTCCATTTCCTCCAGCAGGGGCGCGGCAGATGATATGCTGCCCTCCAGGTTCTCAAAGCGCTTGAACCTTTCCAGCACGCGGGTAACTCTGTGCAGAGATTCTGCATTCTCCAGCTCCTGCACCTGGAAAAGCATGCGGATATAACGCAGGTTCGCCCCCGTACGCGCTGCCATTTCCGGCGGAACCAGCAGCATGCCATTCTGCATCAGCTGCATCAGCAGGTGATCAGCGGGCAGGTGGCGCACCATTACGGTCAATTCCCCCCATTCCCGCGGCCCGGTCACATCCACCGGCCCGGGTGGGAATGGTGCATCATTCTCCGGGTAGAGCAGCACAGGGCCACCGCTGGGTGAGAGCAAGGGCATGAACTGCCCGCTCCGGCGGAAATCATAGGTCACAATCTGCACCGGCGTTTTCCCATTCACCCTCACGCTACCTGCGGGCATGATGGCAACGGAATCTGCCCCCAGCATTTTCCGGGCTTCTGCGCGGGATGGTATGCACGGTGTGCCCGCATCCCCCGGCACCATGAAGAACGCGGCCACCAGGTCACCCCCCCTGCTGCGGATCTTATCTCGTATAGCCTTGGCAGAAATCACATAACTACCCAGGAAGCTCAGCGCACAGAGGGAAAGAAAAAAGACAACCAGCACGCGGGCCAGCGGACTGGAGGCACGCGTGAACCAGCGGTGTACCGTGTCCTTAACAAGGTACAGAATGGTCAAAATCAATGAGATCATCTGCCAGTTCGAGGAGTCGTTGGTCGTGGGTACTGATGATACAGATACGCCGGGAGGCATCCTGAGTCACCAGCTTCTTGATAATGGAGGTATTGCCGTCATCCAGGCCGGAGGTGGGTTCATCCAACAGGATGGTGGGCGCATCCTTCATGAGCGTGCGGGCCAGTGCAGCGCGCTGTGCCTGCCCGCCGGAAAGTTTGTCTGCCCGCCGGTGGCGCAATTCCTGCAGGCCCAGGTCATTCAGCAGCGCCTCACAGCGGGGCAACCACTCCCGGCGGGGCAGCATAGCCATTTCTGCCGCCAGGTGCAGGTTGCGCTCCACACTCATGAGCGGCAGCAGGTTGATTCCCTGGAACATGTAGGCCACATCCCGGCGGTGGTAGCGGCGGCTGGTCACCTTTAATCCGGTGGGGGTCTTGATTTGCCCGCTACTCACCTGCAGATAACCGGCCAGCAGTTTCAGCAAGGTGGTCTTGCCGGAGCCGGAATACCCCTTCAGCACGGTGATACCAGGCTTGAATGTATGGGAAAATCCGTTAAATACCTGTACACCGTGGGTATAGGAAAAGGAGATGTTGTCGCAGACTAATTCCATGAGCTCATTTCGTACGCGGACGAATAACGATATTGCGCTCTCCGATGAGAATAAGATTGTGGTCGGGATACAGCTTCTCCACCAGCTGCTCCCAGTTTTCGCAGTTGGCGGCCTCCGGGTGAGCAATCAGCTCCAGCTTGCTGACATACTGCGCCTGGTCGCCAGCTTCATACAGCAAGCGCGCTTTGGCATTGCTGCCAAGCATGCTGTAAGCTACCTCATTATCTGCCTGCGGCACCTTGAAATAATACACCAGCATATCACCGGCGCCGGTGCTGTTCCGTTCCACAGAGCGGCGGGCATACTGGCCGGTAAGCTTCCTGCCTTCCGGCAAGGAGATACAGACGCTGAAATTCTCCTCCGGCAGCTGGGTCAGCTCTGCATTGCTGAGGCTGAGGGTGATATAAAAGGCAGAATCATCACACACCGAAGCAAAAGTTCTACCCGGCAGGTTATGAAACTCAAATGGTCCTGAAGTATCCTTCGGCAGGGAGAAATTATACTGCAAACGCCCGGCAAATGGCATTTTGAGGGTCAGCTTTGCATGGCTGCGCTCAAAATCCTGCCGCATCAGGCGGGGTTTGCTCTCCATCTCCCGCTGCAGCAGGCTGATTCGCTTATCAATATCATTCAGCGATTCAGGCGTGGGGGGCATATCATCGCCGGCCGGGTTCAACTTGTTCGCATATTGCCGCTCCCGGGGCGAAAGCTTCAGGAAAAACTCCACCTTGCTGCGCTGGTTGGCAAGCTTGCGAAGCTCATCACTCAGGCGGATTTCCTCGCGCGCCACCTTAAGCTCCATTTCCTCACGCTCCTGGGCAGTGCGTTCCTCGTTCAGCACCGCAATGACCGCCCCGGCCTCCTGGCGCATGGAGCTGTCTGCCAGCCGGGTAATGATACCATTCTCCAGAGAGAGAGAGGTGGCCTGCTCCGGCACAATCTTGGCAGGCAGCACAGCCACCTGCACCTGTTCTGCCTGCAGCAGGGGGAACAGGGAGCTCAGCAAAACCGGAAACAGTGCTATGCGGCGGCTCATAGATAAAATTATGATGGGCTGCAGCAGCTTACATGGGGAAACCCACGCCACCGGTTACCTTGCGCATCTCGCTTTCTGCCATGTTCTTAGCGCCGTTCAGGGCATCCTGCACAGCCTTAAGCACCAGGGTCTGGAGGAATTCGGCATCATCCGGATCCACCACGGCGGGGTCAATGCTCAGTGCCTTGATCATACCAGTGCCATCAGCCGTGGCCTTGATTTTGCCACCGGCGGTTTCAGCGGTGAATTCCTTTTCGGCCAGGCGAGCCTGCGCCTGTGCCATGCTGGCCTGCATGGCCTGTGCCTGCTTCATGAGTTTCTGAAGGTTCATATATGTGCTGTGTTTATTGTTTGAAAATCATTTGATGATGGTGGCGTGGAATTCCTTGAGTGCAAGCTCCACCAGCGGATCATGGTAGAATTCCTCCTCCGTGGGTCTGAGGGAAGCAGGAGCAGCCGGTTTCTCTGCGGCAGCTTCCGGCTTTTTCTCCTGCGGCCTGGGCTTGGGCGCAGCCGGGCGCGGGGCAGGCTCCGGCAGCGGCGCCGGTGGCGGCGGTTCCTCCTCCGCGGGGGGAGGCACGCTGTCATCCATTACCATGCGCAGGGTAATCTGGTGGCCGCAGAAGCGCGGGGCCAGCTCTGCCATGAGCTCGCTGAGCTGGTCTCCCAGCAGGGCATCCAGCGTATCTGTATCTGCCGGGTGAATCGCTATGGTCACCAGACCGTCATCATCCGAAATGAACATGGTATTACCCACAGCAGAGGTCTGCAGGGGTGATGCCTGGCGCATGGCTTCCACCAGAGCATCCCAGCTCTGCGGGGTCATGGAAGCGCCGGCGGGAGGCTCATCGCTGAATTCTGCGCAGCCTGGCTCCGGGTCAAACAACGGCGGCTCATCCTCCAGGTCAGGGTTCAGCTCAAAACTGGGCGGGGCATCATCAATTGGTTCCAGCCCGGCGGGCATGGGCTGCGGCGCAGAGGCAGGCTCCGACTGCGGCGCAGAGGCAGGCTGCGGTGCCGGAACAGGCGCAGCGGCTGGGGCAGGTGCGGCCACCGGCGCTGCGGGCTGCGGAACCGGTGCCGGAGCAGCCACCGCAAGCGGCACAGCGGGCAACTGGGTGGTGGCAATGGGGGTTTCAGGCAGCGGGGCGCCATTCAATGCGCGGATAATATCGCTGATATTGGCCTCAGCCAGGGAATGCACGGCCTGAATCAGGCCCATTTCCAGGTGCAGGCGCTTGTTGGTGCTCCAGCGCATGTGCTCCTCTGTGCCGGAGAGCACCTCCATGAGGCGTACAATCTTATCTGCCGGGGTGCGGGCAATCAGCTGGTTCAGGGTATCTCGCCACTCCTCCGGCAAGGTGAAGCTGGCCTCCTGCGGGGCCACTTTGCTGATAAGCAGCTCGCGCACGGCACCCATAATCTCGCTGAGCAGCTGGCCCATATCGCGGCCGGCCTCGGAAAGCTCATGCACCAGGTGCAGCAGGCTGGGCAGCTGGCGGTCCAATATGTAGGCCAGAGCACGTGCCACGGTTTCGCGGCTGGTCACGCCGAAAATATCATTCACATTCTGCTCATCGATATGATTGCCGCAGAAGGAAACCAGCTGGTCAAGCATGGACTGCGCATCGCGCATGCCGCCATCGGCCACGCGGGCAATGGCAAAAGCCGCCGGCAGGGTGAGGGTCACCCCTTCATTGGCAGCAATGTTCACCAGGTGGTTGGCAATGATTTCTGCCGGTATGGGGCGCAGGTCAAAGCGCTGGCAGCGGGAAAGAATGGTGGGCAGAATCTTGTGCGGCTCCGTGGTGGCGAAGATGAACATCACATGGGCCGGCGGCTCCTCCAGGGTCTTCAGCAGGGCGTTGAAGGATTCCTTGGTGAGCATGTGCACCTCGTCAATGTAGATAATGCGGTACTGCCCGCGAGTGGGGGTGAACTGCACGTTGTCACGCAAATCGCGGATATTATCAATACCGCGGTTGGAGGCGCCGTCAATCTCCAGCACATCCAGGCTGCGACCTTCCGCAATCTCCAGGCACACATCCTCATCCGGGTCAAAATCCACCCTGGGACCCCCGCTGCAGTTGAGAGCCTTGGCAAAGATACGGGCAGTGGAGGTTTTGCCGGTGCCACGCGGCCCCACGAAAAGGTAGGCATGCGCCAGGCGTGTCTGTTCAATAGCGTTGCACAGCGTGCGCACCACATGGTCCTGCCCCAGCACATCCTTGAACGTGCGGGGACGGTATTTTCTGGCAAAAACCTGATAACTCACGCCCGCTATTCTAGCCGATTTATACTGCACCCGCAAGGACTAAGTAAGTCAAATGCAGAAAAATGCGCAGCAGGCAGGCAGGCAGAGCAGGAGTATGCTCCGCATGTCACGGGCATACACGTTTACGGCTTGATTCGTGGCATGCATCGGGTATCATGAATGGCATATTCTGCAACATGACCGCCATATACAAGAACACCCTGGTTGTTTTATGCAGTCTGGCACTGGCCGGATTAGCCCCGCTGCAGGCTCAGAGCGAGCCTTCGGCACAAACTACGCGTCAGCGGGTTAAAGACCCTTCAGAATATTACCTTACGGCCTACCGCCTTTGCCGCGAATCTGAGCAGCTGGCCGCGCAGAAGAACTACAACGCGGCCATCTCCAAAGGCAGACAGGCAGAAAAGGTGCTGGCCGGCATCGTAAAGGATTTCCCGCACTGGAAAACGAATCTGGTATCAACCCGCCGCCGCCTGCTGGCGGAAAACCTGGCCAGCTACCGCAAGAAATCCGCAGAAGCCCCTATTCCCACCGGCCGCCAGCCCGGCCGCCCGGTTTCCATGGAAACGCCGGGGGGCAGCAGCAGTGCATTCGACCCGGTAACCAGCGATTACCGCCCCATTGAGCTGCCGGATTACGATACCACTGATAAGAAGCTCTACAACGCACTGGCTGCCGCGCAGGAGGAATGCCGCAAAATGGCGGTGGCTTACCGCGAATTGAATGCCAAATACGAGGATTCCCAGCGCCAGCTCACCTCTGCCCGCATTGAGCAGCAAATGTATAAGGACCGCTACGAGCAGCTCCAGCAACAGGTTACAACAGAACGCTCCGCCGGCAATGAGGTGGTGCGCTCCCTGACCCAGCAGCTCGCTGAAATGGAGGCCAAATACCGCGCCAGTGAGGAAGCCCGCGTCAAGGCCGAGGCCCGCATCACAGAGCTGGAAACCACCCTGGCCCAGACCCAGGAGGAACTGGCCCGCGTAACCCAGGAACGCGATGCTCTGAAGGCTGAAAATGAACAACTCCGGGCCATTGTAGAGCTGAACAGCCCGGAAAAGACCAAGGCTCTGCTGGATCAGAACCTGACGCTCGACCAGCAGCTCAAGGATGCCCTGGCCCGCATCGCAGAGCTGGAAGGCCGCCAGGCCGGCTCAGATGACGAACGCACCGTTCTTCAGCAGCAGCTCGATTCCGCCCGCGGCGAGGCCGACCGCCTGCGCGATGAAATGAGCGGTATCTACGAGGAGAACATGGGCTACCGCCGCCGCGTTTCCGAGCTCACCGAGCGCCTGAACAACATTGAGGCCGACCTGGACAAGCAGGCCAGTCAGGGCCAGGTAGACCCCGCGCTGGCAGAGGAAAACGAACTGCTGCGCGAGGTCATTGCCAAGCAGCGCCGCAGCCTGGCCATGCAGGAGGAAGGCCGCAAGCTCCTCATTGAAACCTACAAGCAGATCAAGAACCAGGATCCCGCCACCCTCAGCGCCCTGCAAAAGCTGGATGAGGAAAGCTCCCTGAACCTTACAGATGCCGAACGCCGCGTCATGGAAGCCGCCGTCATGGGCGATGATGCCGAAGGAGTCAAGGCTGTGCGCGAAGGGCTGCAGATGGAGGCGCTGGCCGACCTGGCCTCCAAGGCCTTCACCAAAGGGCGCTACACAGCAGCAGAACAACTTTACCGCACTCTGAACGAGGCCCAGCCGGACCACGTGGCCGGCCTGGTGAACCTGGGCACCATTCTGCTGTACCGCAACAAGTGTGCCGAATCACTTGAATTCTTTGCCCGCGCCACCCGCCTGGCGCCGGACCTGGCCATTTCCTACTACCTGGCCGGCGTAAGTTACTACCGCCTGGACCGCCTGGATGAAGCAGCCCGCATGTTCGGCCGCACCATCCAGCTGGACCCCGGTAATGCAGATGCCTTCTTCTACCTGGCCAATATCGAAGGCGTGAGCGGGCAATTTGAGCTGGCGCTCAAGCATTTTGCCGCTGCCATCAAGCTGAAACCCAGCCTGGGAGACGCGCATTACAACATGGCCCGCCTGTATGCCGAGCTCAAGCAGATTCCCAATGCCGCCCGCGCTTATGACCGCGCCATTCAGAACGGCGCCGAGCCTGACCCCGAATTTGAGAATTACCTGCGCAAGCACCCGGACAGCGCCCAGAAACCCGGTGAGGATATTCTGCAGACGGTGAACCCGGAAAACGAGGCTGCCGAACTGCTGAAGAAAGACCCGGAAATGGAGCAAATCATCCGGGAGCGCGATGCCGCACGCGCCGAAACACCGGATATAGCCCCCGTGGCAGACCCCGCCGGAGTAGAGGAACCGGCGCAGGCACCGGCGCACCCTCTGCTGGAAGAAGCCGCCGCCGATCCCGAATTCCTGGAGATTCTCAAAAAGGTTTTAAGTGAGGTAAAAGCCGCACCAGATGCCTCCCCCGCCGGCGCCGGGCATGAAACAGATAAATCCCGCTTCTCCACTGTGCGCGTGCGCACCAATGCCGGCGGCAAGCGCCACCGCGTGAAACTGCGCCTGAAGCGCCCGGAGCCCCAGCGCATCCGCCCGCGCGGTGGCGATATCCAGATTCTCAAAAAGAGGAAATAATCCCCGCCCACAGAGGCTGCAGCCAGGGGCTCAGGTCCATACCATAACCTATTTTCAGCACCAGAAACGCCACGCAGAGCACAAACAGCACCGCTACCACCGTGCGGATAATGCGGAAAAACAGCCAGATAGCCGCCAGCGCCACCGCAACAGCACCAACAGTGGCCACCTCAGAATCCCACCCGGCGAACATAGAGCAGCTCTCTGTGGCTTGTTTCAGGTAATCCAGCATACACCGCATACCCTATCATACATCTGCCCGTTTTTCAACCTGCCGTTACCGGAACAGACACACATACCCGCGCGCATCCATCCCCTGCCCGCTGAAGAGCCCAATTTGCCGGGCTCATGGCTTGCGCCGGGGAGCAAAAATGAGGCGACATATCAATAGCGAGCCCTTCAAATTTGCACCTGTGCGAAGCGCAGGTATTTCGTCCTTTGCGCAGCAAAGGAATCCATTCACTGCAAAGCAGTGGTTTCTTCCGCCGGCACGGCGGATTTCATACTCGCGCAGCGAGTATTTCATTGAGGGAGCGTAGCGCCCGACTGCTGATTGAAGCCTTGAATCACATTGGC
>JAZOTV010000189.1:0-7299 GCA_045657815.1 Akkermansia sp. | reverse complement strand
CAATGGAGCCAGCAGCTTCTCCTTTGTTGTATGAGCCGTAATACTCATCCGCCTCGTTGGCAACAAAGCTCAGAGTGATGGCGTTTCTGGTCTGATTATCGGCAGTGCAGCAGAAAACCTGCCCCCTGGATAGGGAGCAGGTTTTCTGTTGAAAATGAAGGGAGAGGCTTATTTTCTAGAGTTGTTTTTCTTCTTTTTCTTCTTCTTTTTGGAGGGGGCCGGTTTGTTTTCTGCGGGGTCGGCTTCTTCCTGTGCAGGTGTGGCTTTCTCGCCCTTGGTGTAGTAGCGCACGTAGTCGATTTCGAACTGGGCGGGGTAATCCGCCGCATTGGGGGCTTCAGCCCAGCCGCCGATGGCGGTGTTCATGATGAGGTAACAGGGCGTTTTAAGCGGGTTGTTACCGTCCGGGTAGTTAGCTTCGTCCATGCGGATGCTGCCTGCCTCCTTATCATCGATGAGGATGCGCATGGTCTGTTCATCCCATTCCAGCACATAGGTGTGAAAATCCTTGCTGTAATCGGGGATACTGGTGGTACGGATGACCTTGTGCTCCTGGTTGCCGCCGTTTTCTCCCCAGCGGAAAATGGAGTAACAGGTATTGGGCTCCTGGGAGATGTGCTCCAGAATATCAATTTCGCCGTTGGCCGGCCAGCCGTACTGGTTCACATGCATGGTCCACAGGGCAGGCCACACGCCTTTGCCCTTGGGAATCCTGGCGCGGATTTCCAGGCGGCCGGGGCATTCAAAGTGCTTGATATCGCGCGTGGTGACAGAGCCGCTGGCATAGGGCATGGTTTTGAGCTGGTGGGTCCAGTGCTCCTTTCTGGGGTCATAATTGCTGTTGCGGGTGGTTTTGGCTTTGGAGGTGAGGATGAGCTTGCCGCCTTTCACCCGCACGCAGTCCTTGGTGTAGGTCTGCACGGCATCGCGGTTGCGGATGACGCCGAGCTCGTGCTGCCACTTCTTCGGGTCGAGTTTGGAGCCGTTGAACTCATCGGCCCAGTCCAGGCGCCAGCCGCCCTCCAGTGTGGCGGGGGCATCGGCCGCAGCCAGCGGAGAGGCCAGCAGCAGCAGGAGCAGGGAGGAAAACCGGCGGTAGTGAGAAAACAGGGAAATCATGGTCATAAAGTGGGGAGAGAGGGTTATTCAAGGTTGAGGCTGGTCATCAGCTCGGCTTCCAGGGCTGGCTGGCCGGCAGCTGCGGCGCATTCCTCCAGCTGCTGTACCGTGCGGGCCCCCAGCAGCACGCTGGTTACCTCGCTGCGCTGCAGCAGCCAGCGCAGCGCCAGCTGGGTGAGGGGAATGCCCGCCTCCTGCGCCACGGCATGCAGCTGCGCCACGCGCCGGGCATCGGCCGCCACCTTGTCGGCATCCAGGAAGATGGAATCGCTGCGCTCGGCGCGGGAGCCGGCGGGCAGGGCAGGCGTGTTCAGGTACTTACCGGTGAGCATGCCCTGCGCCAGCGGCGAGAACACAATGCTGCCGGTGCCCTGGGCCTTGGCTGCGGGCAGCTGCCCGGCCTCGCAGGCGCGGTCCAGCAGGTTGTAGCGCAGCTGGTGCAGCAGGCAGGGCACGTGGGCCTCGGCCAGCAGGGTGCAGGCGCGGTTGAACAAGGCCGGTGGATACTTCGACAGCCCGATGTAGAGCGCCTTGCCGCTGCGCACTATCTGCACCAGCGCCTCCACCGTTTCCTCAATGGGGGTGTCGGGGTCCGGGCGGTGGTGGTAGAACACATCCACATAATCCAACTGCATGCGGCGCAGGCTCTGATCCAGCCCGGCAATGAGATGCTTGCGGCTGCCCCAGTCACCATACGGCCCCGGCCACATGAGATGCCCTGCTTTGGTTGCAATGAACATTTCATCGCGGTGCCCGGCAAACTCCTGTTTCAGCAGGCTGCCGAAGCGCTCCTCCGCGCTGCCGGGAGGCGGCCCGTAATTATCTGCCAGGTCAAAATGGCAGATACCCAGCTCCATGGCCCGGCCGATGATGGCCGCATTCTGCGACCGGTCATCGCTCCCGCCGAAATTGTGCCACAGCCCCAGTGAGATTTCCGGCAGCATCACGCCGCTGCGTCCGCATCGTCTGTACTTCATGCCCACCAATATAGCCGATGTCTCGCTCCGTGTAAAGCACGCAGTGTTTCACCCTGTTGCGTTTTGTCATCCGCTGGCGCGGGCTCAGAATTCTGTTCGCCTTCCGTCTTCGCCCTCCGGTCTGCGCCGAGATTTCTTTGTCCCGGTGTGGCCCGCCGGGGTGAGGAGCGCAAGGGCGGTGAAAAAGAAAATCCCCCGCTGCGTGGAGCAGCGGGGGGAGATGAAAGATTCTGTGCGAAGCGGGGGCAGGGGATTACTCCTCCTCTTCCTCTTCTTCTTCTTCCTCTACCTCTTCTTCATCAGAGGTCTCTTCCTCGTCTTCGGAGCTTTCCTCTTCTTCGTCAGAGGTCTCTTCCTCGTCTTCGGAGGTCTCCTCTTCTTCATCAGAGGTGTCTTCCTCGTCATCCGTGGTGGGTTCTTCCTCGGTGGTTGCGGATTCGCCAGCCTTGGCGGCAGCAGCCTTGGCAGCTTCCTCGCGGGCAGCCTTGGCGGCAGCAGCGGCGGCAAGCTCAGCCTCAACCTCGGCCAGGGTCTTGGGCTTGGAAATCAGGTACTTTTCATCGGCCAGGCCGATTGCCTTGCGGGCATCAATGCGGTAGGTATCATAACCGGCTTCGGCCAGGTAGGTCATGATAGCATCGGAGAGAGCGCGGCGCTGGGGAGTGTCACACACATACATCTTGTAAGAACCGATGTAGGGGAGATCCCAGGCTGCCACGCCATCGCGCGGAATGAGAAGACCCACGAGATTGGCCTTACCATCGGTGCAGATGCCCCACACGCGCTGCTTACCATTGGGGGAGGTCAGTGCCACATAGTACTGTGGGTAGGCATAGTTGAAGTTCTTGACGGTGGCGGTGCGCAGCCAGGTATCCAGTGCGCGTGCCACGTTGTCCGGCATGGGGCCGGCGGGGGTGCACAGACGATTCGCGGGGGAGGCGGCATCGTTGTAGCTGAAAATGGTGACATTGGTGCCCTCGCGGAGCTGCTCGGCGCGCTGGGCAGCCGGGGAGGTGGAGGCGCAAGAGCTTACGAGCGCTGCGGTGGCGGCAAGTCCGCAGGCCAGGGCGATATGTTTGAAGAGATGGAAATGTTTCATGTCGTTTTGTTGCTCCTCATTCTAGCCAATATGCAAGGGGAAAGACAAGCAAAAATTTGAATTTTCTGCAAAAAAATAGAATTTTCCGTCTTACTGGTGACCGGGGTGCCGGTTTTTTGAGCCAGCAGTATCAGAATGAGCTTGACGCTATGCGCGCAAGAGTGCAGAATAGCCAAAGTATGATGCATAGTGAACGTTTTCGCAAATCCGGCAGCCGTTGCGCTGCAATTCTGGGTGTGGCTTCTGCCATGTGCCTGTGCTCCTGTTGGGATAAAGCCGCAGACCAGGCTGAGGAGGCGCCTGCCACAAAGCCCATGTCGGTGATGGAGGATTACTCCGTGGGGGGTGATGAACAGGCCGCGCCGCAGGATGGCGATTCCCTGGCTGCTGCGCGTGAGGCGCTTTTCCAGCACGCTGTGTATACGCTGGGTCCGAAAGTGACCAGCCCCGAAACCTTCCCCCAGCTCAACACCACCGTGAAGGACATGCTGGAGCTGATGCGCAGCTACTACGCAGAGCTGCAGAAGGGTGAGCCCAGCCTGGAGCGTGCTCGTCTGGCGCTTCAGATTGCTGCCACCACACGTGATCTTGGTGCCCACGCCAAGGCTCAGGCTGAGTACGAGGCCGCTCTGGCTGAGGTGGAGAGCCTGCCCACGGATGATAAACTGGGGGCGGAGGGGCAGCGCATGCTCAGCGCCTGCCACAACGGCGTTGGCGTGTGCCTGCTGGCGCAGGGCAAGGCAAGCGAGGCTCTGCCCAAGTATGAGGCAGCTCTGGCGGTGGACGAAGCTCAGTACCAGTCTGTTGCACCGGCAGAGGGAGAGGAGCTGCCGGAGGGTGAGGTAGAGCCTGCTCTTTCCCGCGCAGCCGCAGACCTGCTGGATTCCTACCGCTGCCTGGGCGATTGCCAGCGCGCCGTGGAGGACCCGGAGGAAGCTGCCACCACCTACAAGAAGGGGCATACACTGGCCCAGCGTCTCAAGCGCCTTTCCTCGGATATGTCCATCGCGTATGTGAAGCTGCTCACCTCTATGGGTAACCTGGATAACTCCATGGGTAAGTCAAAGGATGCCATGGCGGCCTGGGTGATTGCTGCCCGTATCTGCCAGAGCCTGAATGCCAGCAGCCCCAAGCTGGAGGTGAAGGCCGAGACCAAGCGCTGCTTTGACGCGCTGCTGCCTGCCATTCAGTCTGTGGGCCAGGGGCTGCAGGCCGAACAGGAAGAGGCAAAGAAGAACAGCGAGGAAGAGAAGGCTGCTGCGGAAAAAGCTGCCGCTGAGGCTGCCGCCGCTGAGGCCGCTGCCGCTGAGCGTCTGGCTGCTGAGCAGAAGGCAGCTGAAGAGAAAGCTGCGGCAGAGGCAGCTGCTCAGAACGAAGCCAACAAGCGCGTGCGCGAGCGCCGCCGCCGTTAATCCTGCTCCCGGCTCGTGGCTCAGTTTCTGATTTCGATGTCGGCGCTGGAGCGCAACGCCCGCCTGCTTCGGGAGGTGGCGTGCGCTTCCGGTGCGCACATGCTGGTGGCGCTCAAGGCGTTCTCCACCACGGGGGCGCTTGCGGCGCTGCGGCCGTATGCAGCGGGGTGCTGCGCCTCTGGTCTGTATGAGGCGCGCCTGGGTGCGCAGCACATGGGTGGCCATGTGGCGGTGTATTCCCCGGCGTATCGGGAGGCAGAGCTGGCGGAGCTTCTGGAGTTTGCCCACCATATTGATTTCAACAGTGTGCCGCAGTGGCGGCGCTGGCGGGCTGCCTGCCTGGCGCACCCCCGTGTGCAGAGCGGGGAGCTGCAGCTGGGCCTGCGAATTAATCCCTGCTTCTCCACCGGGCACACCGCTATTTATGACCCCTGCGTACCCGGCTCCCGCCTGGGTATTCCGGCAGACCAGCTCCAGGGGGTGGATCTTACCGGTATTTCCGGGCTGCATTTCCACACGCTCTGCGAGCAGGGCGCCCAGGAGCTCATTGATACATTCCGCGCCTTCGAAAAGCAGTTCGGCGACCTGCTGGCTAGTCCGCAGATCCGCTACCTGAACCTGGGGGGTGGTCATTGGATTACCAAACCGGATTATGACCGCGCCGCGCTGGTGGCGTTACTCCGCGAGATCCGCGAATTATATAAGGTGGAGGTTTACCTGGAGCCCGGCGAGGCCTGGGCTGTTCACACCGGTGTGCTCCGTGCGCGTGTGCTGGATGTGTTTGAATCGCTGGGGTATCAGCATGCTATTCTGGATGTGAGCGCCAGCGCCCACATGCCCGATGTTCTGGAAATGCCCTACCGGCCGGAGGTGTACGCGGTGCAGGCTGGTGGCACCGGGTGCCCGGCAGTGCAGCTGCCCGGGGAGTCTTATTCCTGCGCCGGTGCTGCTGGTGAGCGGGCGTACACTTATCGTCTGGGGGCTCCCACTTGTCTGGCTGGCGATGTGATTGGCGACTATTCTTTCGACCACCCCCTCCGGGTGGATGATATCATTGTGCTGGATGATATGAGCCACTATACCATTGTGAAAACAACCCACTTCAATGGTGTGCCGCATCCGGATATTGCCCTGCTGCGGCAGGATGGCTCCATCGATACCGTCAGGCGTTTTTCCTATGCAGATTTTGAAAACCGCCTGGGTTGACCTCATTAATCATTCTTTTTCTTCAATATTATCCTTTTCACCAGTATGTCCAGTTTATTCGGTTCCGTTTTCAAAATCAGCACCTGGGGTGAATCTCATGGTGTGGGGGTCGGTGTGGTGATCGATGGTTGCCCGGCCAGGGTGCCGCTTACCCGCGAGCTGATTCAGAAGGAGCTGGATCGCCGCCGCCCGGGGCAGAGCGATATTGTGACCCCGCGCAATGAGGCTGACAGTGTCGAAATCCTTTCCGGTGTGCTCGATGGCCTTACCCTGGGCACCCCGATTGCGCTCTCGGTGCGCAACAAGGACCAGCGCTCCACTGCCTATGATGAAATGCAGCATACTTACCGCCCTTCGCATGCAGATTATTGCTACGATGCGAAATACGGCATCCGCGCCTGGGCCGGGGGTGGGCGCGCCAGCGCCCGCGAGACGATAGGCCGCGTGGCGGCAGGTGCTGTGGCCCGCGCAGTAGTGCAGGCTCTTTATCCGCAGGTGGAGGTGCTGGCCTGGGTGCAGCAGGTGCACTCCCTGGTCTGCCCCACTCCGGCGGCAGAGGTAAGCGCCGCCGTGGTGGAATCCAACGTGGTGCGCACGGCAGATGCCGCCGTGGCGGAGCAGATGGCAGATGCTATCCGCGCTGCCCGCAGCGCTGGGGATTCCCTGGGTGGGGTGGTGGCCTGCACGGTGCGGAATTGTCCGGTGGGGCTGGGGGACCCGGTGTTTGATAAGCTGGAGGCTACCCTGGGCCATGCCATGCTCAGTATTCCTGCCTGCAAGGGGTTTGAGGTGGGTAGCGGCTTTGCAGCCCCGCAGCTTCGCGGCAGTGAGCACAATGATGCGTTCTACATGGAGAACGGGCGCGTGCGCACGCGCACGAATAACTCAGGCGGTATTCAGGGCGGTATCTCCAATGGTGAGGATATCAACATGCGGCTGGCGTTCAAACCCACCGCCACCCTCATGATTGAGCAGCAGACGGTGAATGATGAGCTCTGCGATACTACGCTGCGCGGCAAAGGCCGGCATGATGCCTGCGTTCTCCCCCGAGCGGTGCCGGTGGTGGAGGCCATGGCTTGGATTGTGCTCTGCGACCATGTGCTCCGCCAGCGCTCAGTGAGGATTGATTAAGCGGACTTCGGATTTTTTTCCCTTGATTGAAGTAGCGGGGTTCTCTGGCAGGACTCCGCTATTTTTATCGGGGCACGGGGCTTTAATCCCGGCTTCTCTTTTTCAGCGCAATTCCGGGGGATTCGGCCCCGGCGCGTAGTTGCACGAAAAAAGACACTCCGGAATGGAGTGCGGGGAATAACGCGGGCATGTGGTGCATGTTTCACCCCTGAACGGGGTGAAAAGAACCCGCGTCCGCCCCCCCGGCCCCTTGCTGGCGCAAGGGGTAAACCTGCCCAGAGGTGTCTGGGCAGGCCGGGGGCAGGAAAGCACACGGTGGTTTGATGGCTGATTGGTGCACCATGCTGAAACATCG
>JAZOTV010000188.1:0-18029 GCA_045657815.1 Akkermansia sp. | reverse complement strand
CATCCTCGGGCAGTTCGTTCAGCTGGTCGATGGTGTAGAACGGGAGCATGGTGCAAAAAAGATTAACGCAAAATGACGGGTTTGTTCATTTTGCGTTAATCTGTTGTTTCAGAGGGTTTTACTTCTTGTCGGCCTCAGCGGGGGCTTCCTTGGGGGTGGAGGAAACGATGCTGGACTTGGCAATCTTGATGGTGACGCTGGGGGCGATTTCCATGCGCACGGCATCTTGCTCCACCTTGGTGATGGTGCCGTAGATACCGCCGGCAGAAACCACCTTGTCACCGGGCTTCAGGGCGTCCTGACGATCCTTGAGTTCCTTCTGCTGCTTGCGCTGGGGGCGGATGAGCAGGAAGTAGAAGATAACACCGATAAGACCAAAGGTGATGAGCATGCTCATGGGGTCACCCTGCTGATCGGCAGCGGCCTGGGCAATGTAGATGGCGTTCATTGTATGTCGTTTGCTTGGTAACGCGAGATGAAGCTGCGTTTGAAGGCAGCGAATTCACCGGCTGCAATGGCGCTTCTCGCTTGCGCCATGAGCCGCAGGTAAAAGTGAAGGTTCTGGAAGGAAAGCACGCGCAGGGCCAGCATTTCGCCGGCGCGGAAGAAGTGGCGCAGCGCGGCGCGGGAGAAGCGGGTGACGTGCGGGTGGCCCTCCGGGTCCAGCGGTCTGGGGTCATCCTTCCAGCGCTGGTTCTTGATGTGGATGGGGCCATCCGGGGTCATGGCAATGCCGTGGCGGGCCAGGCGGGTGGGCATCACGCAGTCGAACATGTCCACCCCGCGTTCAATCATCTCCAGAATCTGGGTGGGGGTGCCCAGTCCCATGGCGTAGCGGGCTTTGTTCTGGGGCAGGTAGGGCGTACTGTTTTCGATGGCGCGCAGCATTTCGTGTTCCGGTTCGCCCACGGACACGCCGCCGATGGCGTAGCCGTCGAAATCCATGGCGGCCAGTTCCTCGGCGCAGGCGCGGCGCAGGTCGGCATAGACCGAGCCCTGCACAATGCCAAAATGATTCTGCAGGCCGGAGCCGCTCATGGGCTGGTGCTCGTCGATCCAGGCTTTGCAGCGTTTTGCCCAGCGCAGGGTGAGGCCCAGGGATTTCTCGGCATACTTGCGGTCGCAGGGGTAGGGCGGGCATTCATCGAACAGCATGGCGATATCGCTGCCCAGATTGGCCTGGATTTCCATGCTGCGCTCCGGCGTGAGCATCATGTACGAGCCGTCGATGTGGTTGCAGAAGCGTACGCCTTCCTCGGTAATCTTGCGCAGGCGCGCCAGACTCCACACCTGGAAACCGCCGGAGTCGGTGAGCATGGGCCTGTTCCACCCGGTGAAGGTGTGCAGACCACCCAGGTTGCGGATAGCTTCATCGCCCGGGCGGAGGCAGAGGTGGTAGGTGTTGCCCAGGATAATCCGGGCGCCCAGTGCCTCCAGGTCCTCCGGGTGCAGGGTCTTTACCGTGCCCTGCGTGCCCACCGGCATGAAAATGGGGGTGGGTACATCGCCGTGCGGAAGGTGCAGTGTGCCCAGACGCGCACCGCTGGGGTCGGTCTTATGTAAATCAAAGCTCATCGTTCTTCACATAGCGTGCGGAGAAAATGGGCTTGCCCATTGCCTCCCATTGTTTCTGGAAATCGGTCTTCGGGTAGAACGGGGCATTCCACTCCTCCCGGCGGAACAGGGGGGAGGCATCCATGCGCTCGCATACCCATTGGAAATATTCCTCGTGGTCGGTCTTGAACAATACCTCGCCGCCGGGGGCCAGGGCGCGGTGAAGTACCGGGATGAAGCTGTCCTGCACCAGGCGGTTCTTGTGGTGCTTTTCCTTGGGCCAGGGGTCGGGGAAGAGGTAGTGCAGGCGGCTGATGCTGCCGGGAGCCACCATCCACTCCAGAAAATAGCGGCTCTCCACGCGGAGCCCGCGCACATTGCTCAGCCCGCGCCGGGCGCTCTCATTGCACACCTTGCGGATGCGCCCCAGCAGTCGCTCCACGCCCAGGAAACGGGTTTCCGGGTAGTGCTCTGCCATGGCCAGCAGGAAACCGCCGTCGCCGCAGCCTAAATCCACTTCACAGGTCTCCCCTGCGCCGAAAATGTCTGCCACTCCGTAGCGTGCGAAATAATCTTCTGGTACAAAAGCTGTATTCATCCTTGCCCGGGTATTCTACATAAGCAGCTTCGCCAAGTCAATGGAATTAGCTCGTGCGTACACACATGAGAAGGCGTTATCTGCCAAAATAGCGCTCGGCCATGCGGTGGATGGAGGTGTCCAGCTCGTCTCTTCGGAAAGTAAAATCCGCCTTGCTCCACCAGCGCAGTGCGTCCGATTCATCTGAGATGACAACGTTTTCGTGCGGTGTGCGCAGCAGGTAGCGCACATCGTAATGGTAGTGTGCGGGCTCTCCTTTGGTGGTGTTCTCCGGAATAAGGTGGATATCGATGTCGAAAATCTCCGGACTTACCGGTTTAATGCCCCGGATTCCGCTTTCTTCCTGCGCCTCGCGCAGCGCTACCCGCAGCGTGTCGGACTCCCCATCGGCGTGTCCGCCAGTCTGCAACCAGCGTTGCAGTTTGCGGTGCAGGGTGAGCAGAACTTTGTCGCCTGCCGGGTTGATAAGCCAGGCTGAACCAGTGAAATGCCCCGGCTGGCAGCTGCGTTTGAACGCATCTGCATGGGTGTGCAGAAAATGCAGCATCCGGGCGGCCGTTTCGCGCTGTTCCGGGTGCTTTTCTGCATAAAAAAGCAGCGCATTTTCTAATTCCTGCCCATCATTGCCTGGTGCCTCGCTCATGTGCGCCTTATTTTAGCTGCTTTTCGGTCAAAATCAAGTCATACTGCAAGAAAAAGAAAGCTAAAGAAAAGTTTAGTATTGGCAAGGTGGCGCGAAGTATGGTAGTATAAGCCCGGCGGGATAGGGTGAATCGGCTCAGAGGGAATCTGATTGCTGGCGTTCATGTTGTTCCGCGCAGCTCCATTAAATCTTTCTCTGTTAGTTTCTATGTTCAATATTCGCCAGTTAGTGCTCTGTCTGCTTGCCGTGGTGGCGTGCCTGTTGGCTTCCTGCCACAGTGGTGCGGATATGAGGTACCATAACTTCCCGGACGCAGTGACCAGTCTGAACCAGGTTGACCCTGCATACCGTCACTATTTTGCATCCCAGCAGGGACGCAATTACAGCGTCGATGACCAGCGCAAGGCTCTGGCCGCCGCTATCAGTACTTCCCGCACGCCGGTGCCTGCCTACGTGCCGCGTTCTGCCATGGCTTCCTCCAGGAAGGCCACGAATCGCCGTGTTGCTACCCGCAGCACGCGCAAGGTTGCCAATAACAAGCGCCGTGCTGTGGCTAAGTCCAAGACTACCCCGGCCAAGCGTCGGGCTGTAGCTAAGTCCAAGTCCAGGACTTCTACCAAAAAGGCTGTGGCCAAGCGCAGGAGCACAAAGCGCCGCGGTTAATCTGCCGGCTTGGTCAGCACAGGATATTTTTTGCCACCAGCCCGCCAATGGCGGGCTGGTGTTTTATATACCGCGCGCACGCGCGTGCGGTATATTCCGGCATAATGCGGAAAATTCCTTGACTTGTGCTCTCGTATAGTGCATTCTGCGCCTGCAATGAAGACAGTACTCATTATCGGAGCAGGTGGTGTGGGGCACGTGGTGGCCCACAAGTGCGCCCAGATGACGGATGTGTATGAAAACATCCATCTGGCCTCCCGTACCAAGAGCAAGTGCGATGCCATTGCTGCAGATGTGCTTGCCCGTGAGGGTGTGACGATTACGACGCATGCGGTGGATGCCGATGATGTTGCTGCCACGGTGGCACTTATCAAGGAGGTGAAGGCAGACCTTGTGCTGAATGTGGCATTGCCTTACCAGGACCTTCCCCTCATGGATGCTTGCCTGGAGGCCGGTGTGAACTACATGGACACCGCTAACTACGAGCCCCGCGATGTGGCCAAGTTTGAATACAGCTGGCAGTGGGCTTACCAGGACCGCTTCAAGCAGGCCGGCCTGTACGCGCTGCTGGGTTCCGGCTTCGACCCGGGCGTGACCAATGTGTACACCGCCTGGGCGCTCAAGCATCATTTCGATGAGATTGAGTATCTCGACATCATCGACGTGAACGGCGGTGATCATGGTCAGGCTTTCGCCACCAACTTCAACCCGGAAATCAATATCCGCGAGGTGAGTGCCCCCTGCCGTCACTGGGAGAACGGCGCATTCCAGGAGACCGGAGCCATGAGCATGCACCAGCCCTTCGCCTGCCCGGATGGCGTGGGCACCTACGAGATTTACCGCATGTATCACGAGGAGATGGAATCCCTGGTGAAGCATATTCCCACCATCAAGCGCGCCCAGTTCTGGATGAGCTTCTCCCCGAACTACATCAATCACCTCACCGTGCTGAAGAATGTGGGCATGACCCGCATCGACCCCGTTATGTACAACGGCGTGGAAATTATTCCGCTTCAGTTCCTGAAGGCTGTACTGCCTGACCCCGGCGACCTGGGCAAGACCACCCACGGCCGCACCTGCATCGGCTGCGTGATTCAGGGCAAGAAGGACGGCCAGTACAAGGCTGTGTACATTTACAACATCTGCGACCACGAGGAATGCTTCAAGGAAGTGGGCTCTCAGGCAATTTCCTACACCACCGGCGTGCCCGCCGCCATCGGCGGACGCATGATTCTGGATGGTACCTGGAGCGGCACCGGCGTGTTCAACATGGAGCAGAATGACCCGGATCCCTTCATGGAGGCTCTCAATAAGTACGGCCTCCCCTGGAATTGCATCGAGCTCACCCGCGAGCAGGCCGAAAGCCTCGTTGTGGTAAAGTAAGATTTGATCAGGTTTATTTTACAGGGCAGCCGGGGGTGAAAATCTCCGGCTGTCTTGTTGTGAATGGAGAAGACTCGCGGTTTCCGCTCTTCTTCCATCCTGCCGCTCCCGGGCTCCTGGCGGAAAACGAGGCAGAGCAGGGCGGTGAATGACTGGCGGGGGACTCCCGTAAACAGAATCGTGAAGAAATGATTGACACAGAACGCTCTCTGCCGTATCATCCGTGTAGAAAATATGCACGATTACGTATTTCATCTGCCCTCTGAATATATCCCCTATGCTGCTATCCTCACCGGAGTGGTGATGGCTTGTATCGGAATACGTACCATTCTGAAGCTGCGCCGCCTCAGCGAGCATGGTATCCGCACGCATGCCACGCTGTTGCACATTGAGAAGAACCTTACTCCTCGCATCCTCTTCGGGGGTGATGATATGCATCGCTCGGAGCGCTACTGCGGAAACCGATATACAGGTGTATATGGCTTTACTGATGATGCCGGAAACTGCTACGAAGTGAAGGGTGGTGCCCCGTATGACCCCGTTGTCGGCGATAGCAACTTCGTGGTGCTGTATAATCCCCACAACCCTGATGATGCTATGCTGGTTGACGCCATCCGCCCGATGCAGACTCCGGTCATTGCCTCTGTTGTGGGCATCATTGCCGTTGTAGTCGGTGTTTGCATGCTTGTTTTTGATTTCTAAAATTTTTCATCACCATGGTTTACCACGTCACCCGAGTCGGCAACAGCACGACCTCCAAGACCGTTTTCATCAGTTTTTTCCTTAAATGGGGCTTTTTTGCTCTGCTTGGGTACGTTATGTTCAGTTCGGCATCCTTTCTGGCGCCCTATGTGTGGTGGATTATGCTCGGCATGGGGTTCCCGGCAGCCATTGGGGCGTATTTTCAGCTCCGCCGCATCCGGAAAAATACCAAATCCTACGAAGATACCTTCTATACCCTCACGGAAGGCGGGGTGATGATGGAGGGTGACAACGGGCAGGCATGTCTCTATTTCTCCTGGGGGGATATCCGCGAGGCTCGCCGTATACTGAACCACACTGTCTGGATGCAGCTGGAGAACGGCAAGTCCTTCAACTGCCTGCTCGAAGGGCTGCCCGAGGAACGCATTGCCGAATTCGCTCGTTTTGCGGCTGAACATGCCGGGAAAACGCCACCGGCCTCGGCACTCACCCCTCCGCCGGCGGAACTGACCTGCACCAGCCCACTTACGTTCAGCGGCACGCCGGAACAGCGCCGCGAACACCTGGATGCCTTCGCTCTGCTCAGCGGCCCTGCCTGGGGCTGGACCTGGCTGCGGCCCTGCATGCTGCTGCTCTGGGGTGTGCTGCTTATGGGAGCCTCCTACAAGGCTTCCTACATCGCCATGGTGATCGTGCTCGTTGTCATCTGGAGAATCATCGGGCGGCTTAAGAATCCCGGTGGCCCCCTTCCGTATCCGGGGCAGAACCGTCCGGGGCGCTATTATGCCACAGCCGGGGAATCTCTCCAGCTTGTCGGCGAAAGGGGAACCTGGATTTATAACCGCCACGCCCAGCTGAAGGACATTTATGAGACGCCGCATGGTGTCTTCATTCATGATGCGAGCGGCTCCGTTGTCATGCTGGATGCTGACCAGCCCCTGCCGTCCCACCTGCAGGGTGCACGGAAGCCTTTGCCCCGGCGCTTGTCACGCCCGCTTATTCATGCCCTGGTCGCGCTTTTCCTTCTTGGTGCCACCTGGTGCTTTACCCAGAGCAACACCTGGAATCTGTATCGCCTTCTCAGCAGTGAAAATCCCGATGTAGCCGTGGCTCTGAGCCTGGCTGAACTGCCGCCGAGCACTAAGGTTTCCGGTATTAAAGTTCATACCTATAAGGGCCTTCCTTCTACGGATGTTCTTTTCCACCGCATTACCGGTTCTGCCCCGTATGCTGTGTGTATCTGCTTTATACAACCGGATGGCGACGGTATTTATGCTGATTTCGACGAATATGGGCAGCTCGTCCGTCGGGGAACGTATTGACGGCGTTCAGGTATCCCGGTAATCCGGGATTTAGCAGGGCTTCGAATAAAATCGAGGACGAATGAATTTAATGAGCAAATAGCAGCGCGGAGCGTTCGATGTCCTTCATTCGCCCGCGACTGCGGCGGGTGCAGAGCAGGGGAAGCCGGGTGGCGGGATTCCCGGTGAAGTAGAGCCGCTCGCCGCGTATTTCGAAATCCGGGAAACGGTGGCCGTGTTGTTCAACAAGCTGCGGCAGACGCTCGAGGAAGAATCGGCGCATTAGCTGGGTGAAGATGCCTTTTTCCTCGGGATCTGCACAGTCGTTGTACCACCACAAATCATCTGTGCGGCCATCCCATTTCTCCTGCGGCGGAAGAGTCACGCCCATGCTCATGAGGGGGACGAACCAGGCCAGGGCAGAGCCATTGAAGGCCGCGCAGAGCAGCCGCCGGCATTCCTCCTGCGTGGCACCATTGAGCCGTTGAAAGAGAATCAGCCCGTACCGATATTCATCCCTGGCTCTGTGTTTCGTTTCGGCGAGCGGCTCGGCATGCGAGAGCAGGGTGCACAGCGCCATCAGCACATGTTCCCGGGAAATCGGAAAACGCAGCAGCACATCCACCGCTGCCCAGTGGTGCATGTCCACCGCCTCGTGCAGTGCGCTTTGCCATACATCGCCCTCCACATCAGCCTTGTATCCGTGGCGTATAGCGCTTTCCAGACTCACCAGGTCACCCTTGCTGCGTCCATATCCTGCCAGCCGGGTTACCAGATTGCAGCCACTATCATCCAGAGCATCGAGACCACCGCCCCAGCGCCTGATGAATTCGCTTGCTTCTACCGAACAGAACATAGGCGCATTATACTGTTTCCGGGCCGGCCTGACAATGTTTTATTGCTTTTAAGCTTGTGAGCAGAATGGCGCTTTGGTAGAGTAAGAAGGTAGCAATATCTCATTACGCATGAAGAACACAATCCCCTATGCTCTTTCTCTGCTTGCCCTGGGTGGGGTGGTGCCTTGCCTGGCAGCGGAGGCTCCTGCGGCTGCGGCAACTTCCGAATTGCCTGCTCCGGTGGTGAAGGTGCCTCAGTATTATTACGCCATGTCGGAGCATTTCGAGATGACGGTGGATTTCCCTGTGCCTATGGTGCCGGAATCAGCCGTGGGGAAACCGGCAGAGCCGGGCGTGGTGAAGGTGAGCCATGCGGATGCCATTTCCATGGTGTGGCTGAGCCAGTCGCGTCTTCTGCTGAAGCCCACGTGCGAGCTGCCGCGTCTGGAGGTATTCATCCTGGAGGTACCGGAGGGAGTGAAGGGCCTGAAGGGTGAAGCGATTTCCCCGCTGCATAAAAAGATGGCTACATGCGTTTATTTCTATGGCTATTCCGTTGGCCGTTGCGAGAATGGCGATATCCTTCTGCGTGCAGACAGAGAGGATTATGCCAAAATCCTGAAAGACCGCATCAGCGAAGTTTACTACGAGATGAAGGGGAAGCGCTACCCGGTGGCGAGCCGCCCTGCCACGGTGGCAGATGTGCTGGCAAACTGGGATGCCTTCAAATCCTGTGTATACCATGACGTGAGCGATGAGGACCGCGCAGCCGCCACCCGTCTGCCGCAGGATGAACTGGTGCCGAATACCTGGGTGCTGGAGCTGCCCGGGTGCGCCACGGAATATGGTGTCGGGGTCCGCATGCCCCGCCTTCGCTGGGATGAGGAGAGCCAGTCCTTTGCCCCCGGAGATATCACGAATATTGAGCAGCGCGAGTGGTCGCATGTGGTGACCAATACCTACCAGGAATCCGGTAAGTACGTGCTGGAGCTGAAGCTGGATATGCCCGCTGCCGCTACAACGGCAGAAGAGCTTATCAGCCAGTTTGAGTGGGGTGTCATGCCGGCAGATTCCACGGCTCCGGATTATCAGAAGATGGAATGGCGGGATGGCGCGTTGCGCGCCAGGGTGAAGGAGAAGGAGGTGGTCATTGTGCCGCAGAAGCTGCACCTGCGCGATATCCGCATGATGGATGGCAGCGTGAAGCAGGGGTGCACCGGCCTTACCCTGATGGATGAAACCGGCGGGCAGGAGCTTAAGCTGCGCACCGTGGGGCTCTACAAAGGCCTGGTGGCCTATGATGAGGACAATCCCCCGGAGGTGTCGGAAGATGTGACGGCACTTCGCCCCAGGGCTCCGTACATTTATACCGATGTGTGTGCCAGCCAGATGCAGCTGCGCGGCAGCACCACCATCCGCTGCCGGTACGGACGGGTGAAGAACGGAAAAATCCGCATCTGGAAGCTGGAGGGCGAGGCCGAGGATACAGCGGAACTGCTGGAGGCATACGGTGTCCGCTACACCGGCGAACACCTTGACTGGGATGATGAACAGGCCCGCAAGGAAGCCCGGGGAACGGCAAAGCTGAATGATAAGGACTTCGAGGACAACCTCATCGACGCATCTGACCTGCCCGGGGTGCTGGCCTCTGTGGAGCGTGAGCTGCCGGGCTCCATGGCATCGGAAATCAATCTGTCGCTTGCAGAATTGTTCCCCGGCCAGCCGGTAGGTGGTTTTTACATGGTGGAGGTGGAGGGTACACCGCTGCGTGACAGCAAGCATCCCTGCATCAATCAGGGGCTGGTGCAGGTCACGGACCTGGGCCTGCTCTGGAAAACGAATGGCCGCCATCTCTTCGGCTGGGCTTATCATCTGAGCACCGCTGCCGAGGTGAAGGAAGCGCGGCTCCGCATGCTGGATGCCGAGGGAGACACCCTCGCGGAGCTGCCGGTGAAGAATGGCCTGGTGCAGGGCGATTTCCCCGCTGGAACCCGCTACCTGCAGCTCTGCACGGCTGATGACCGCGTGGTGTTGCGCCATGACCCGGCCAAGCTGGAATGGGTGGATACTCCTGGCTCCAGATGGCAGAACCGGCAGCTGCTGGCAGAAGGAATCTGCCCGGCAGATATCCCGGAGCCGCTGGTGTATCTTTTCAGCGACCGCTCCCTGTACCGCCCGGGCGAAACGGCGCATATCAAGGGCATCATGCGCTGGGTGAAGGAAAATGAGCTTCTGCTGCCGGAGATTGAAAGCATCACCGCCGAGCTGCACTGCCGTGGCGAAAAGGTGGCAGAGCTTCCCGTCCGCATGGAGAGCAGCGGCAGCTTCACGCTGGATGCCGCCCTTCCGGCCGTGGGGGATTATTCTGTACATTTCCGCCTGGTATACAAGGGCGATAAGGATGACGAGAGCCCGGATAAAGCCGTACTGAAGGGGAAGGAGCTGCCTTCTTACTACCTGAATCGGTCAGAGAGTATTTGTCTGACCTGCAGAGAGTTCCGCCGCAATGAATTCGAGGTGGAAAGCCGGTTGAGCGTGGATGCCGCAAAGGGCGAGGTGCAGGTGGCGGCCACGGCTGTGAATCTGACCACCACACCGGTGGCCCAGGGAAAGGTGGAATGGAATCTGCTCACGGAGCAGCGGCATTTCCACCCCGGTCAGCCGCAGTGGGCCGGTTTCCGCTTTGCCGACTACACAGATGCTCCCTGGTCCTATTATAATGAATGCTATGGGGAATTCACAGGCTGCGATGACCGCCAGCGCGAATCACAGAGCGGCACGCTGAACGATGCGGGGCAGGGCACCGTCACCTTCCATCTGCCTAAGCCGGATAAACCCGGTGCATTGCGCGTGGTGGCCACCACTACCGTGACGAATGGTAACGAGCAGAGTGTTCGCAGTGTGCAGGAACAGCTGGTGCACCCCGCTGCGGTGTACGGCGGTATCCGCCCGGAATCTGTCCTGGCTCAGGTCGGTTCAACGCTGCCCGTGGAACTGGTGGCCGTGAAACCCGATGGCTCTGCCTGGAATGGTGCTCCCCTGGCGGCGGAACTCACGGTGACGCGGACCGTGTTCCGGCCGTATCGTTATGGTTCTGTGTTCAAGTCTTCCATCCGCAATGTGGAGGATGAGGATACGGTGCGGAAAATTCCCGTGAGCCTGACCGGTTCTCCCCAGAGGCTCGAAATCCCGCTGGAAGGTGCAGGCCACTATGATGTGGAGCTGCGCGGGCGCGATGCTGATGGCCGCGAGTTCTACAGCGCCACCCGCCACTATGTGTGGGGCGATGATGTTTCGCCCTGGGAGTATCTGAATGATACCGGGCTGCGTCTGCTGCCGGAAAAAGCACTTTATCAGCCCGGTGAGACAGCCCGTATACTGGTGCAGACGCCGGTGGACGCCGAGCTGCTGGTCACGGTGGAGCGCGGCAAGGTGCTTCGCCACTACCGCCGCAAGGTGACTGTGGCGGACCCGGTGATTGAGGTGCCGCTGGTGGAGGATGACGCCCCTGGTGTGTATGTGAGCGTGAGCCTGGTGCAGAATGCAGGTGCCCGCGGTGCAGATGGTAAGCCTTTGCTCAAGATGGGTGCCTGCGAAGTGCATGTGGAGGCTGCAGCCAGGAAGCTGAACGTGCAGCTGCAGGCTCCGCAGCAGTCCCTGCTGCCGGGTGAGCCCTGCCGGGTGAGCGGTGTGATTACGGATGCTGCCGGTAAGCCTGTGGCCAATGCAGAGGTGACGCTGTTTGCTGAGGATGAAGGAACCCTGCAGGTGATGGGCTATGACCTGCCGGAGCCTGGCCGTTATTTCCACAAGCTGCGCTACAAGTCACACTGCGTGAGCACCTTATCCGGTCTCGGTCAGCTGGTGAGCGAGAATCTGGGCAGCCGGTTCTTCGGCAATAAGGGGGTGTTCATCGGTGGTGGTGGTGAGGATGAGTACGGGGCTGCCCTGACGGATGTGGCCACTTCCTGCCTGCGGCACAATTTCAATCCCTGCGCACTCTGGCTTTCTTCCGTGAAGACCGATGCCCAGGGGCGGTTCTCGGCCACCTACGCCAACCCGGACACGCTGACGCGCTACCGGCTCATGGCGGTGGCTGCCGCCGGTGATAAGTTCGGCTCCGGGGAAGCGGCCTACCATGTCACCAAGCCGGTTATGCTGGAGCCCGCCGCCCCCATGAGTGCCACACAGGGGGATGAACTCATGCTGCCGGTCACGCTGAGCATGCTGCCGGGTGAATTGCCCGATGCTGCCGGCGGTGCGCCCATCCGCTGGCTGGTGGTCATGGGCGGGCAGAATGTGAAGTTGCCGCAGCGTCACCAGGTTGTCACCCTGCAGGGCGATGCCCCGGTCACGGTGCATTTCCCGGTGCAGGTGAACCGCACCGGAACAGTGAAACTGCAATGGTCTGTGCAGGCGGAGACCGCTACTCACGGCAGTGTGCTGGAGCGCTGCAGCGATGCTGTGCAGTTGAGCTTCGAGGTGGTGCCGCCCATGCCTTACATCCGTGAGAATTTCACCGCAGTGCTGCAGCCCGGGCAGACCGGGAATCTCGGGCAGTGGATGCGCGGCGATTTCCTCCCTGCATCCAGGGTGGAGGTGAATTTCTCGACCTCGCCTCTGGGGGGTATCGGCTATCCCATGCAGTATCTTTTCACCTATCCTTACGGGTGCAGCGAGCAGCTTTCCTCCACGGTTATTCCCTGGATTTTCCGGGAGGAACTCGAATCGGCTCTGGGTATCAGTTTCCCGGAGGATAAGGATACCGCTGCCGTGCTGGCAGATGTGGATGCCCGCCTGGCGCGCCGTTTGTTGAGCAGTGGCGAATACCGCGCATCCGGTGCAGGGTACAGCTATTGGGATGGCGGTACGGAGCCGTGCGGGTTCTCGCCCTATGTGGCCATGGTGCGCCTGATGATGAACCGGATCGGAAGTAAGTACCAGCACCGCCGGCTCCTCACCGATGAGCTGAAGGCCGAGCACGGGCAGCCCGTGCTGGCGCTGGTCGCACTTGCTCTGACGGATGAGATAACGAAATCTGCTGTGGATACCGTGCTGGAGCGCCTGGAGAAACGCCGCGATTCCCTTTCTGCACAGGAACTGTGGGCACTGGCGCTCTGCGCCCGCATGGCTGACCATGACCAGGCTGCCGGGCTCAAGAAAAAGGCCGGGGCGGCTGAGCCTTCGAAATACGGGGATTACCACCTGCCGCCGGTGCGGGCTCTGCAGTGCCTGCTGGCGGTGGCTGAGTCTCCGAAATCCTCTGCCACGGCAGAGATGCTTCGCCGCTATGTGCTGGACGAGGGCGGACAGCATTCCTCCTGGCGCAATGCCTGGATGGTGCTGAGCGTGGCCCGCTATGTCAAGGCCAGCAAGCAACGAGAAACCAGGGCCCTGCTGAATGGAGAGCCGGTGACGGCGGCTGCCCCGCAGAAGTACTCGCTGCTGGCCAGCTCCACCATGGTTCCGTTCAAGGCGGAGAAGAACCCCGTGTATGTGTACGGCCAGGTGGAGGGCTTCCTGAACAAGGTACAGCCCACCAGCGTGGTGGATCAGGGATTTGCCGTGCAGCGTGTTTATGAAGCCCTGCAGCCGGATGGCAGCTGGAAACCCACGGCATCCTTCCGCGTGGGGGATGTGGTGCGTGTGACGCTGAGCGCCGAGACTACCTCCGCCGGGGATAACCTGCGCTATGTAGTGCTGGAGGATCGTCTGCCTGCGGCTTTCGAGGCGGTGGACCCGGTGCTGGGCAGCCAGGGATTACCCGCAGGCGTGAGCGGGGATTCCGGGCGTCTCTGGTGGCAGTCTTCCGATGTGAGCCACCGCGAGTTCCTGAAGGATCGCGTGCGTGTGTTTGTGGATAACTGGGGCATGCGCAGGAGTCTGGAGGTCCGCTATGTGGCCCGTGTGGTGCGCAGTGGCCGCGTGACGGCTCCCGGTGCCAAGGTGGAGCTGATGTACCGCCCGGAGATTCACGGCCTGAGCATTCCGCAGCAATTTGAGGTGCAGTCCCGGTGAAGCTCCGATTCAAAGTGCTGGCGGCAGCGGGCGGGCTGCTGGCTGCTGCTGCGGGGGTGTATTACCTGCTGCCGTTCTGTGTGTCGCTGCCGCAGCTCACGCCGCCGCCGGAGTCGCGGGTGACTGATCGCCACGGCGAGCTGCTGGGCTATGTGCCGGGGGCAGATGGCTACCGCAGCCAGTCGCTGGAGACGCTGCCGCCGCAGCTGGTGCGGGCTTTGCTGGCAGCAGAGGATAAGCGATTTTATGCCCATGGCGGGGTGGATGCGCTGGCGCTGCTGCGGGCGGTATGGCAGCAGGTGAGCGGGCAGGGAAAATCCGGTGCCAGTACCATCAGCATGCAGGTGGCCAAGATGTACAGCCCGCCTGCACCGCGCACCTGGCGCACCAAGCTGCGCGAGATGCTGCAGGCCCGGCGCCTGGAGATGCAGCACAGCAAGGAGGAATTGCTGCTTGCTTACCTGAACCGGGCGGATTTCAGCAATATGTGCCGGGGTGCGGAAACTGCTGCCCGGTTTTATTTCGGCAAGGGGGCAGGGGAACTGACGGCGCCGGAGTCCGCTCTGCTGGTGGCTCTGGTGAAATCGCCCACGAAGCTCAACCCCGTGCGGCATCCTGCGGCTGCCCTGAAGCGGCGGAATCTGATTCTGCTCCGCATGGGGGAGGCCGTGGAGGCTCCGCTGGGGATATTGCCTCGCAGTATCAATGCTCCCGCGGCTGCAGGCGGAGTGCCCGGTCAGCTCACGCTGGATGCGGCGCTACAGTCCCGCTGCGCCGCCATTGCCCGCGCGGAGGTGGAGAAGCTCCGCAGCCGCAATGTCTCCCAGGCCGCTGTTGTGGTGGCCGATAATCGCACGGGTGAGGTACTGGTGGCGCTGCCGACTGCTTTCCCGGAAAGCTCGCGCGGCGGTGCGCTGGATGGCACGGCTACCCCTCGCTCTGCAGGTTCCACGCTCAAGCCTTTTGTGTACCTCATGGCTTTCCGTCATGGCGCATGGCCCGGCACAGTGCTGCCGGATGTGCCCACGCTGTACCGGAGCATGGACGGTGTGCAGGCTCCCGGCAATTATGATGAGCGCTACATGGGCCCCGTCTCCATACGCCAGGCTCTGGCCTGTTCGCAGAATATTCCGGCCATGGAAGCGCTGAACCGCTTCGGCAGCGTGGAGGAATGCATGAAGCTGCTGCGCTCGCTCGGATTTGAAATTCCGGGCGAAGCAGCGGATTACGGCCTGGGGCTGGCTATCGGCAATGCGCACATCACCCTGCGGGAATTGGTGCAGGCGTATTCCGTGCTGGCGAGGAACGGTTCCCTGGTGCCCCTGCAGTACCGCCTCCCCTTGCTGTCGGCAGAACCTGCAACCCTGCTGCCGGCAGAGGATTGCTATCGCCTGGCCGATGTGCTGAGTGATTCGGAAGCCCGTGTTCCCTCCTTCGGGGCGGCGCCGAACCTTCGCTTTCCCTTCCGCGTGGCGGCCAAGACGGGAACTTCATCCAACTTCCGCGATAACTGGTGCGTGGGTTTCACCGCAGAATTCACCGTGGGGGTCTGGGTGGGGAATTTTGACCAGTCGCCCATGCAGGAAATCTCCGGCGTGAGCGGGGCCGGCCCCATCTTCCACCGCGTGTTTGAGACTTTGTATCGCGAGGCCTCTGCCTCCTTCCCGCAGATGCCGGAAACCCTGCGCCGGGTGGAGATTGACCGCCGCACGGGCAGCCTGGCCACCCCGGAAACCCCGCCCACTTGCCGGCAGTTGGAACTGGCTGCCAATGCGGATTTGCAGCGACTCCCCGCCGGCTCGTTCGATGCCGATGGCCGCGCCATTCTGGATGCCCGTTACACTGAATGGTATGCCGGAAGCCCGCTCAAGCACCTGTATGCTCTGGCCGGTCATCAGGCGGATGCCCGTGTGCCGACCATTCTGATTCCGGCCGAGGGCAGTACCTTTACGCTGGAACCCACCTTGCCCGGTGGTGGCGCCCTGGTGGAGCTCAAATCGACCCTGCCGCCCGCTTCCACCAGGTGGCAATGCGCCACCCTGCGTCTGGAGCAGCGCCGCGGCAGATGGTATGCCCATCTGCGCCCGGGTACGCATACCATCTACGCCCTGTCTCCTTCCGGTCTGCAGGCCGAGGCCACTTTCCATGTCAATACAAATGCCGCCCTTGTGCCCTGAGGTCGGGGGTGAAAGCCCCAGCCCCTGTTCTGAGGTCTGAATTCTGTATCAGGACACACTTTCGGCTTGTGTCGGGTGGGAATCTAGTTTAGAATGATTCCATGAATAAGCGAGGCGAGGACAAGGAGATTCACATTCGGGGTGCAAGGGAGCACAACCTGAAGGGGGTGGATGTGGACATTCCGCTGGGTGGAATCACGGTGGTGACGGGCCCGAGCGGCAGCGGCAAGACCTCGCTGGCCATGAGTACCTTGTATGCCGAGGGGCAGCGGCGCTATGTGGAGACCTTCTCACCCTATGTGCGCCAGTTCATGGACCGCATGGACCGCCCGAATGTGGAAGCGGTGGAGAATGTGCCGCCCGCCATTGCGCTGGGGCAGCGCAACAGCGTGAAGAATTCCCGCTCCACCGTGGGCACCATGACGGGGATGAATGAGTACCTGAAGCTCATTTTCTCGCGCCTGGCCGTGGGGCGCGATGCCGCGGGCAATGTGGTGCGCCCCGCCACGCCGCAGGGCGTGGCTGATGAGCTGATAGCCGCTCACGGCGGGGAATCGGCTCTGGTATGCTTCGCTGTGCGTCCCGTGGGCAGTTTCGAGGAAATGGTGCAGGCGCTGGAGGCGCAGGGCTACCTGCGCGTGCTGGCGGGGGGCAGTGTGCTGCGTCTTTCGGAGGCCACGGAGGCCGCCCTGGGCATGGAACGCTGGCTGGTGGTGCAGGACCGCGTGAAACTGGTGCCGGATTCCCGTGCGCGCCTCATGGAAGCGCTGGAAACGGCCTTGCATCTGGGGCAGGATGTGGCGCAGGTCGCCCTCCCCGCGGCAGATGGCCGCTGGCAGGAGCCCCGCGAGTTCCGCAGCGACTGGTTTCCGCTGCAGGAGCCGCGTCCCGGCTTGTTCAGCGGCAATTCTCCGCTGGGCGCATGCCCTGCGTGCAAGGGCTATGGCCGCAGCATCACCTATGACTACAATAAGGGCATCATCCCCGACAAGACGATTGCCGATGGTGCGTTGAAAATGCTTTCCTCGGCCACGCTTTCCGCTTGCTACAAGGATTTGGTGAAGGCGAATAAGCGCCGTCCCTCTGTGCGCATGGATGTGCCGTGGAATGAGCTCACCCAGAAGGAAAAGGACTGGGTGTTTTACGGTGAAGCGGGCGATATGGACCCCTGGGAGGCCTGGGACCGCGGCCTGTGGTACGGCTACAAGGGGATTTTCGATGACATGGAGAAGCATGCGCACAAGATGAGCGTGCGAGTGTTCCTTTCCTTCTACCGTGTGTACAGTGTGTGCCCGGAATGCCACGGCGGCCGTCTGCGTCCCGAAGCGCTGGCCTTCACCATCGGCGGGCTCACTGTACCGCAGGTGCAGGCGTTGCCCATGGATGAGCTGCTGCCCTGGCTGGATGCGCATGTGCTGGGCCACACCGGTGCCGACCGCTCGCTGGAGCAGGCCGTGAAGGAGTTCCGCAGCCGCGTGGCCTATCTCTGTGAGGTGGGGCTGGGCTATATTTCCGCCAGCCGCCTGACCCGCTCGCTTTCCGGCGGCGAGATTGAGCGCGTGAGCCTTACCACTTGTCTGGGTGCTGCGCTGACCGAGACTCTGTTTGTGCTCGATGAACCCACCGTGGGCCTGCATGCCCGCGATACGGCCCGGCTTATTGCAGCCATGCGCCGCCTGGCGCACCGCGGCAACACGCTCGTGGTGGTGGAACACGAGGAAGCTGTGATGCGCGCCGCCGATTACCTGGTGGATATGGGGCCGGGCAGTGGTGCTGCTGGTGGTGAGCTGGTGTATGCCGGCGAGCCCGCAGGTATTCTGCGCAAGACAGATTCCCTCACGGGCCAGTTCCTCAGCGGCAGCCGTTGCATCCCCGTGCCACCGCGCCGCCGCAGGGGGAAGGGGAGCATCCGCATCGAGGGCGCCGAGTGCCACAACCTGCATGACTTCTCGGTGGAGATTCCGTTGGGCGTGTATAACTGCCTGACGGGTGTTTCCGGCAGCGGAAAGAGTACGCTGGCCTGTCAGGTGCTGTTCGGCTCGGTGCACCCGGAGGAGCTGGATGATGAGGACGAGGTGCAGGTGCGCCGCATTTCCGGGCTGGATGCCGTGGAGGAAGTGGTGCTGGTGGATCAGAGCCCCATTGTGCGCACTC
>JAZOTV010000187.1:0-7759 GCA_045657815.1 Akkermansia sp. | reverse complement strand
TTCACCCAGTACCGCAGCATGATGGAGCCGCTGCATGACTACCTGGCCGGCATCTTCGGCGCCCCCGGGCTGGTGCTGCACGGCGGCACCCCCATTGCCGAGCGCCAGCAGCTGGTGCAGCAGTTCCAGCACCCCGGCGGCCCGCCCTTCTTCCTGCTCTCCCTCAAAGCCGCCGGCACCGGGCTCACCCTCACCCGCGCCCGCCACGTCATCCACTTCGACCGCTGGTGGAACCCCGCCGTGGAAAACCAGGCCAGCGACCGCGCCTACCGCATCGGCCAGAAAAACCCGGTCATCATCCACCCGCTCATCTGCCGTGGAACCATCGAGGAGAATATCCACACCATGCTCACGCGCAAGCGCGACATGGCCGACAAGCTCCTCTCCGGCGGGCTTGAAAAGCTCCTCCTCCACCTCCCGCCGGAGGAACTGCTGCAGCTCGTGTGCGGAAGCCCGGCTGAATAACGCGAACTAAACCTCTTTTGTGCCGCAGTTTGCGCTTGCAACGGGGTGGGGAAACGGGTAGACTGAGTGGCATATGAGTAAAGAGATTTCCCCTGATATGGACAAGGTAATGGCCCAGCGCCAGCGCGCTCTGGATGCCGCTATGCTCCAGATTCAGAAAGATTTTGGTGAGAACGCCATCATGCGTCTGGGCGACCGCAAGACCATGGAGGTGGAAACAATTCCGACCGGCAACCTGCTTATCGACCGCGCGCTGGGCGTGGGCGGTTTCCCGCGTGGCCGCATTGTGGAGGTTTTCGGCCCCGAATCCTCCGGTAAGACCACCCTTACCCTGACCGTGATTGCCCAGGCCCAGAAGGCCGGGGGGCTGGCTGCCTTCATCGACGTGGAACACGCCCTGGACCCCGCCTATGCCGCCAAGCTGGGTGTGAATCTGGATGACTTGCTGGTCTCCCAGCCGAACAGCGGTGAGGAAGCCCTGCAGATTTGCGAAGCGCTGGTGCGCTCCAACGCCATCGATGTGGTGGTGGTGGACTCCGTGGCAGCCCTGGTCACCAAGCAGGAACTGGAAGGCGATATCGGCGACAGCACCGTGGGCGCCCAGGCCCGCCTGATGAGCGCCGCCCTGCGCAAGCTCACCTCCCTCATCTCCAAGGCCCGCACCATCTGCATCTTCACGAACCAGATCCGTGAGAAAATCGGCGTGATGTTCGGCAACCCCGAAACCACCCCCGGTGGCCGCGCCCTCAAGTTCTACGCCTCGGTGCGCTGCGATATCCGCCGCATCGGCCAGATCAAGGGCACAGACGGCTCCATCTCCGGCAACCGCACCAAGCTCAAGGTAGTGAAGAACAAGGTGGCCCCGCCCTTCAAGGAATGCGAATTCGATATCATGTACAACGAAGGCATCTCCTCCGTGGGCAGCCTCATCGACCTGGCCATGGAGTTCGATGTAATTCAGAAGCGCGGTTCCTGGTTCAGCTACAATGGCGGCCAGCTTGCCCAGGGGCGCGATGGCGCCAAGGAAGCCCTGCGCAACAACGCCGAGCTCTACGCCGAAATTGAGGCCAAGGTGCGCGAGAAACTGGACGCCGCCGGCACCAAGTAAGCCATTTACCGGGCGGTCGGCAACTCCGACCGCCCCTTTTTCCGCCATGTCCGCCCCCGAAGTGCAGCTCATCCCCCTGCCCCCGCGCCCGGCCGGTGCCACACCGGCAGAGGTGGAGGCCTATGCCGCTGCATGCCTGGCCCACCTGCACCTGCAGAGCTGGAGCTTCGGGTGGGACAAGACCAGCCGCCGCCTGGGCTGCTGCAAGCCGCGGCAGCAACGCATCAGCCTCTCACGCTACTACGCCGAGGCTTACGCCACCCGCGAACCGGAACAGCTCTGGCGCACCTTGCTGCACGAGCTGGCCCACGCCTTGGCCTGGCACTACCACCGCGGCACAGGACACGGCCCCACGTGGAAACGCTACTGCGCCGCCCTCGGTATCCCCGGCGAGCGTGCCAGCGTGCGCGGCATTGAGTTCGCCGCCCCGCGCAGCATGCCCCGCTTCAACCTCTGCCACCAGGAGACAGGGGAAATCTACCGCACCTATACCCGCAAACCCAGGTTGAGCGCCGCCAGGCTGAAAACCTGCTACATACCCGGCCACAAAGCCGAAACCCTGGGCAAACTCATCATCAGCCCCATCGTCTCGTAATCCACTCCTCCATGGCACGCTACAAAGCCCCCGAGCCAGACACCAGCCCTGCCCCCGCCCCGCGGGAGCAGGTGGATTACTACACGCAGGCCCCGCCGCGCCGCCGGCAGGTACCCCGCCGCAGCTATGAGACATATGATGATTACGAGGAAGCCCCGCCGCGCCCGGAACCCCGCCGCGCCTGGGAGCGCGATGATTCCCCCTACGAGCCGCTGCCGGAAAACGTGAACCCCTTCCAGGAGTTCACCCGCCCCCCCAGAAAGGGCACCGGCTGCCTGCGGGCCATCTGGCTCATGTTCACCTTCCCGCTGCGCTTTGTATTCTGGCTGCTGCGCCACCTGCCCAGAATCGTGCTCATCCCCACCAAGATACTGCTGAGCTTGGGTTTCTCCGGGGTAGTGCTGGGCGGCATTCTAGCCATCATTTTCGGCATAAAGGCGGAGCGTTATGACCTGTCACAGGTTACCCGCATGCCGGAGCGCACCATCGTGCTGGACCGCAAGGGAAACGAAATCGGCACCCTGCACGGCGAGAACCGCCGCAGCATTGCCAACATACACGAGGAGGTGCCACGCTACATGATAGACGCGCTCGTGATGCAGGAGGACCGCTCCTTCTGGACCCATGGCGGCATTGACCCACGCGGTCTGCTGCGCGCCGTGGCCCAGGTATTCAAGCACCACCGCACCACCCAGGGTGCCTCCACCCTGACCATGCAGCTGGCCAAGAACACCTACAACCACACCGTGCGCGATTTCGGCGCCAAGCTCACGGAAATGGCCCTGGCACGCCGCATTGAATCCACCTATGACAAGGAAACAATCATCACCTGCTACCTGAACCGCGTGTTCTGGGGCCACACCTTCCTGGGGCTCAAACAGGCCGCCTATGGGTACTTTGACAAGCTGCCGCGAGACCTCACCGTGGGCGAGGCCGCCATGCTGGCCGGCATCATCTGCAGCCCGAACCAGTTCTCGCCCTACAAGAACCCCTCCGCTGCCAGGATTCAGCGCGACAAAGTGCTCAAGCTCATGGTGGAGCACGGCAAAATAACCCGCAATGAATACGAATACGCCCTGAAGGAACCGCTGGTCACCCGCAAACCTGAACGCCGGGGCAATGACAACTACGCGCTGGATCTGGTGCGGGCAGAGGTGGACCACCTGCTCACCATGCTTGACTCCAAGGATGAAAAGCTGAAGGAGGAAGTAGTGATTTCCGGCGGGTTGCGGGTGCAGACCACGCTGGACATTGACCTGCAGGATGATGCCATGCGCGAAATTGATGCCCGGCTCACGGCCATGTTCGAAAAACAGAAGAGCTGGAAACACCAGACCCGCGCCCAATTCAAGGCGCTGAAAGCAAAAACACCGAAAGAGGAGGCCGATAAACTGCGTCCGAAGTACCTGCAGGCTGCCTGCGCCGTTATCGACAACGCCACGGGTGCCCTGCTGGCTGTGGTAGGCGGCCGCGACAGCACGGAATCCCCGCTGAACCGCGCGCTGCAGAGCCGCCGCCAGGTGGGTTCCGTGTTCAAACCCCTGGTATATGCTGCTTATTTTGAGCGCGGCTATGGCCCGCGGTCCGTATTGTCGGACAACCCCATTGCGCGCGGTGAGATTGCCGGAGCCCCCAAATGGCGCCCCCGGAACTCGGATGGCACCTTCGCCGGCAACCGGACCGCAGCCTGGGGCCTGCTCAAAAGCCGCAACACTATGGCCGTGCGCGCAGGCAACATTGCCGGGCTCCGGAATGTCATCGCCACCGCCCTGACCGCCGGATTCCCGCGCCCGGCCAAAACACCCGGCCCCACCATCTACCTGGGCACCTGGGAAGCCTCCCCCCTGGAAGTTGCCGGTGCTTTCACCGCATTTGCCAATGGCGGCGTACGCCCCACGCCCTACATCATCCAGAGTATCACAGACAAAGAGGGCCGCCTGGTGTGGCAGAACACACCAAGCGCGCGCCGCGTGTGTTCCACCCGCTCTGCACGGGCAATTTCCGAAATACTTCAGCAGATTACCAAGCCCGGTGGCACCGCCGGCAGCGTCCAGAAACTGGGATTCAAACACCCCTGCGGCGGCAAGACCGGCACCACCAACAACTACACCAACGCCTGGTTCTGCGGCTTCACCACCGACCTTACCGCCGCAGTGTGGGTAGGTTTTGACCGCCCCTCCATGATTGCCGACAGAGCATACGGCGGCACGGTAGCCCTGCCGCTCTGGGTAGGGGTAATGCAGTGTGCCGCAGCACGCGGCTACCAGATGAAAGGCATTCGCACCACACCTGCCGGCGGCCGCAACAGCGGCATCCGCCTCTGCCGCACCTCCGGCATGCTGGCACACGCCGGCTGCGAATACGAAGGCAAAGCCTATATCGAAACCATGGCAGATTTCACCAGGCAGCGCCCGATGTGCACTGTGCATGCCGAACTGGCAGAAGACCCCGGCGAAGATACTGAAACAGCCGAAGACCCGGATGATACGCCTGATATCGATGGTTCAATCGATGATTTAATCAACAACCTGCCGCAGGATGATATAGCAGAAGAAGTATAAGAACATGGACTTTTCAACCGCATCTTTCTGGTACAGCCTCCTGCCGGCCATTCTGATACTGGCCACGGGGGATTGGCTGCTGAAAAACAGGCCCGCAGCCAGGCAGCTGTTTCACAAATGGCTCATGCTGGGGCTGAGCCTCATTCTGCTGGGCATTGCCAACGAAACCACCCTTATCATCTTTCTGACAGTCACTATCAGCGCTTATTTCCTGTGCCGTTGGGGCTGTTCCCTGGGCATGACCGCCCGCCGCTGGCTGCTGGGCGGCCTCATTCCCCTGCTCCTGCTGCCGCTGCTCTACTATAAATACAGCTATTTCCTCGGCAACGCCATCCTGCAGCAGGAATGGGACAGCCTGCGCAACCTTATCATCCCCATCGGCATCTCTTTCTACACCTTCCAGGTCATCGGGTTCTGCATCGACACCCTCATGCGCAACGAACCCATGCCGAAATGGCTGGATTACATGAACTTCTGCGCCTATTTTCCACAGATTGTAGCCGGCCCCATCGAGCGCCGCGCCGACCTGCTGCCCCAGGTGCAGAAAATGGAGCTGGCCTGCACCCGGCAGAACCTGGAGACGGGCATCCCCTACATCATTCTTGGGCTCTTCTTCAAGCTGGCCCTGGCAGATAACCTGGCCTTTGCCATGTGGCCCCATTATCAGGGAAAAGTCGCCTGGATTATATGGTTCAACAACCTGCTCTTCACCTTCCGCATCTACTTCGACTTCGGCGGCTACGGGCTCACCGCCTACGGCATAGCCCGCTGCATGGGCATCAGCCTGCGCATGAACTTCATGAGTCCCTACACCGCATGCAATATCAAAGATTTCTGGCGGCGCTGGCACACATCGCTCACCCAGTGGTTCACCGACTATATCTATTTCTCCCTGGGCGGCAGCCGCACCCGGCGCTGGGCGCTCAACATGATTCTCGTCTTCCTCATCTCCGGTCTGTGGCACGGCGCCGGCTGGAACTTCATCATCTGGGGTGGTCTGGCAGGCGTGGCCCTGGTGGTGCACCGGATCTTCCACAATGCAGGGCTGCGGCTCTGGGCGCCGCTGGGCTGGCTGATAACCTTCGGATTCATGGTATTCACCTGGATGTTCTTCTATACAACAGATTCTTCCCTTCTCTGCCATTACATGGAGCGGCTCACCTCGTCGGACAGCTATAGCATCACCAGGCTGATTGGGTCCCTCAGCTATCAATACCGGATTGTCAACAATTGCTATATCCCCTACATGCTGCTTCTTTCCTTTCTCTGCATCGCCGCAGAGGGTATTTCCTGGAAAAGGTACGGTCACCCATATCAATTGCTCCTGCACCCGGTGAGCTGCGGCATCATGGTCGCCATCATGCTTCTGCTGCATAACCCGGCACCCAATCAGTTTATCTACTTTGCCTTCTGATTCCCATGAAACGTCTCCTCCTCTGCATATCAGCAGGCATCATCTCTGCCCTGACACTCATCCAGTTATACAGAAACTTTGCACAAGGTGAACTTCTATTCTACAAGAAGGCAGACGCCATCACTTCCTTGTACGAACAGACACTGCGCCAATCCGGGCAATCATGCTACGTGCTGGCCGGGGGCTCTGAGGTGAAAGCCAATTTTATTCCCTCCAAGATGCAGCAGGAAGCTGGCATTGCCGTAATCAACACAGCCACGGCTGCCGGAAACGGGCTGGCAGCCAACGCCTCCGTCGGGCTACAGCACCTGCAGGCAGGTGATACCATGATTCTCAGCTTCCTCGGCGCCGATGGGCGTAACATCCCAGCCACGGCAGGAGGGATAAAATTCCTCGCTGCAACTTTTGGTCTGGGTGCTTTTGATGACACCATCACCCCTTTTCACCCCTCCACCATCCTTACATTGCTGGCCTCAGATGCCGGCAGCATGCTGATAGCCCCCATCCGCAGACTTACCCGTGGATATTCCTTTGTCTACGAAAAGGAATCCACCCTGCATCCAGATGGTTGGATGGAGATACATCGGGGCGGCATGCAGAATGCGACATTGCCTAAGGACTTTGCTCAGGATCTCATAATCAGCCCCACATGCCGCAACCTGCTGCTCAACATCCAGGAAGCGTGTAAAAAAAGGCAGGCCGGACTTGTTGTCATGATACCCATTCAACTTTCAAATCATTACGAAACCAAACGCAGACTCATGCATGCCCTGCAAATCACACGCATGGGCATTCCGGTGCTGAAAGATGAACGGCTGGGACATTCGACCAACAACAAGTTATTCGCCGACATGAGGCTGCACCTGAATGCGGAGGGCGCAGAATGGAATTCACGTATTATGGCCCGCCTGATTAAGGACAATAGTTATTGGACAGAGCAGGAAATACTGAACAAAATGCAGCAAATGGGTTTCACAGAGGATGCCATCCCCCAGCAACCGCGAACAGAAACTGCCCCCATCTCCACACCATGAATCTTATAAGCCGCTTACTTCTCATCCTCCTGCTTTCGCTGACCAGCCTGGCCCAGGCCTGGCAGCAGGTAAATGAAAACGCGCCGGAGCCGGCGCGGGAGTTCCGCGCTGCCTGGGTAGCCACCGTGTTCAACCTGGACTGGCCCAGCAAAGCCGGCCTGCCCGCCGAGCAGCAGAAGGCAGAGCTGCTCCGCATCATTGAACAGGCTGCAAAACTCCGGCTGAATGCCATCATCCTGCAAGTGCGTCCGAACGGCGATGCGGTCTACCAATCCAACCTGGAACCCTGGAGCGCGTGGCTGACTGGCCCTGGCAAGAATCCCGGCTATGACCCACTGGCCTTTGCCATCGCAGAAGCGCACCGCAGGGGCATCGAAATCCACGCCTGGTTCAACCCCTTCCGGGCCACCGTGAGCAGCAAACCCGTGGGACGCGGGCATGTCTCCCGTACCCAGCCAGGCTGGCTGCTCAAGGCTGGCAGCACCACCATACTGAACCCCGGTCGCACCCAGGCCCGCGGCCACGTATTGCGAGTCATTATGGATGTAGTCCGCCGCTACAATATCGACGGTGTACACCTGG
>JAZOTV010000186.1:0-7179 GCA_045657815.1 Akkermansia sp. | reverse complement strand
CCAACTCCTTGGCTCACAGAACGACATGGCTACGATCCGACTTGGAGTGAAGATTGGCTGCGGAATCTCTTACTTCGTGCGGCAGCGGCCGATGAAACGGACGATTTCGCCGATGATGAGAACCGGGCAGGTCACCGCGGCAATGGTGAGCCACTCGCAAAGGCTGAGGGGCACGGTGCGGAAGATATCACCACCGAACTGGGTGGCCAGCACCTGGCCGAAGAGGATGATGGCCAGAATGAAGAGGAAGCTGCGGTTGGCAAAGATGCCGTTCACGAAGCTGTTGTTGGTGCCGTAGACACGGGCGTTGAACAGGTTCCAGAACTGCAGCATCACGAATCCGGTGAAAAGCAGGGTGACGGAACGGCGGAAGGCCTCGGGCTCAAGCTCCTGAGAGGGCATGCACTTCACATAGCTCACCAGGGCGATGATGAAGCCTATGCCGAGGCAGAGAATCCAGCGCCACATGGTGGGGGTGATGATGAAGGCAAACTTGTTGCGGGGCTTCTGCTCCATGACGTCGTCGCTGGGGGGCTCGGAGGCCAGGGCCAGGGCGGCGAAGGTGTCCATGATGAGGTTCACCCAGAGCATCTGCGTGACGGTGAGGGGCAGCTCGCAGCCGATGAAGGGACCCATGGCGGCGATACCGCAGGCGGCCACGTTCACCGTGAGCTGGAAGACGATGAACTTCTGGATGTTGCGGTAGAGGGAGCGACCCCACTTGATGGCGCGGATGATGGAGGCGAAGGAGTCATCCAGCAGGATGATATCGGAGGCTTCCTTGGCCACGGAGGTGCCGGTGATGCCCATGGAGAGGCCCACATCTGCGTGGTTCAGGGCGGGGGCATCATTCGTGCCGTCGCCGGTCACGGCGACCACGTGCCCCTTTTCCTGCAGGGCGTTCACCAGGCGCAGCTTGTCCATGGGTTTGGCTCGGGAAAGCACGCGGAGGTCATTCACGCCGTCCAGCAGCTGCTGGTCGGTGAGCTGGCCGAACTGGTCGCCGGTGAGCACAGCGCCTTGGGGCAGCTCGCCCTCCGGCAGCAGGCCGATTTCGCGGCCAATCTGGCAGGCGGTTTCAAAGTTGTCGCCGGTCACAATCTTGATACCCACGCCGGCCTGGTGGCAGGAGGCCACAGCGGCGGGCACATCCGGGCGCACGGGGTCCTGGATGACGAAGCAGCCGAGCCAGGTGAGGCCGGTGCAGGCATCCTTCACGCCCTCGGCGGTATCGGCAGAGCCTTCCTTGTAGGCCAGGCCGAGCACGCGCATGGCCTTGCGCTGGGCAGTGCGGATGATGGTGAGCACCTCTTCGCGGGCAGCCTCGGTGAGCTCGCCGGCGTAGGCGGTGGAGCACTTGGAGAGCACCACCTCGGGAGCACCCTTCATGTAGATGACCTCCTTGCCAAGCACGGCGGATTTGCCGCAGGTGGCCATGAACTTGTTCTGCGTGTGGAAGGGCAGCTGGGCAATGGTGCTGAATTTGCTGCGGGCATCGGCATAGGATACGCCCTTATCGTTCAGGAACATGAGCATGGCGCCCTCCGTCACGTTGCCGAGCACCTTGCCGGCTTCATCGAGGTCGGCGGTGGAGTTGGCGGCCACAGCTTCGGTGAGCAGGGGGAAGATGGGGGCGGCGGTGCCCTGTTCATTTACGCCGGGGAAATTGGCCTCGCGCACGGTCATGAGGTTCATGGTGAGGGTGCCGGTTTTGTCGGAGCAGACCACGGTGGCAGCGCCGATGGTTTCGCAGGCATCCATTTCGCGCACCAGGTTGTTCTGCTTGGCCATCTTGCGCATGCTGTAGGCCAGGCTGAGCGTCACGCTCATGGGCAGGCCTTCCGGCACAGATACCACGATGAGGGTGATGGCAATCATGAAGTAGGTCAGAATCTTATCTGCCGCGGCCTGGGGCATCCAGGTGGCGGGCTCGGTGGAAAGAATATCGCAGCCGATGAGGGTGCCAAGCCCCAGACCAAAGAGCACAGCGCCGGTGATGATGCACTTGAGCCAGGGGCGGAAGCCTTCTTCCTTCACCCAGGCAGGGGAGGGGATGCGCACTTTGGCGTAGCCCAGCAGATCACGTATGACGGGGTACCAGATTTTGAGTGTGGCTGCAGCAATGCCGGCAATAAGCACGGCAAAGAAGTACCACTGCGGGCAGGTCAGCACGAACTTGCCCAGCAGGGCATCGTGCGCTACCAGGGACACGAAGAGGAGAAGGGCGATGGACGTACCTACCACGTTGATGGCCTGGGACAGGCTCTCCAACTGCAGGTTCAGGGGAGATTTGGCGCCGGTTTCTTTGGTGGCGGCTTCGGCCACCTTACCGATTTCGGTCTTATCTCCCACCTTGGTGACGCAGATGATGCCGTGGCCATCGGTCACGAGAGTGCTGCGCAGCACCACGTTGCGCGGATAGGCGCCGGGCAGGGTTTCCTCACCCTCGGAGGGAACCTTGAGCACAGGCTCGGATTCACCGGTGAGGGAGGACTGGTTGATGCGCAGGGAGGAGGACTCGAGCACCACGCCGTCGGCGGGAACTTCTACACCTGTTTCCAGGGTGACGATATCGCCAACCACCAGTTCGTTCTTGGGCACCATGGTGTGCTTGCCATCGCGCAGCACGCGCACGGGGGTCACATCATTCACCTTGTTAAGGATATCGAACTCCTTGTTGGCGCGGTATTCGTTCACAAACCCCACGGTGGTGGCCAGAAGCACGGCACACATGATGCCGATGCTTTCGATGGGGCTGTGCTCACCGGGGGAAAGAAGCACGGGAATGAAGGAAATGACAGCAGCTGCAATGAGGATGACGATGAGCGGGTCGGCAAACTTGCGGGCCAGCTCCACCCACCACGGGTCGCGGCTGGGCGGGGTCATTTCGTTGCTGCCATGGGTCTTGCGGCTTTCCTCCACTTGGGCGGAGGTGAGACCGGTGTGGATATCGGTATATGTCTTCATAAGATTGGGGGCGCTCATTATAGACTCATACCATATAAAAAGCAAGCATTAAGAGGAAAAAAAAGAACGCCGCAGAGATGGATTCTGCGGCGTTCGGAATGAATCGGGTGAATGGCTTACTTCATGTCTTCTGCATCACCGAAGGAAATGCCGATTTCGCGGGCGGCTTCAATGAGCTGGCTCTTGCTGTCCACCAGGTGCAGGGTACGCACGGCCTCTTCGATGGGCATGGACACCATGTCGGTGCGGTGCAGGGCCACGGTTTCGCCGAACTTACCCTGTTCGATGAGGTCGATGGCCTTGGCGCCGCAGCGAACGCCGAGCACACGGTCGAAGGGAATGGGAGAGCCACCGCGCTGGGTGTGGCCCAGCACGCAATAGCGGGTTTCGATACCGGTGATGGTTTCCAGCTTGGTGGAAAGGAAGGCTGCGATACCGCCGAGGCGTACCTCGCCCTTCGTTTCCTCGTCCAGTGTAAGGAGCTTGCCGCCAATGGTGGCACCCTCGCTCACTACCACAATGATTTCACGCTGACCCAGAGCCTTGGTGAGCTCCACCTTGCGAACCACATCCTCCAGTGTAAAGGGAATCTCGGGGATGAGAATCACGTCTGCACCGCCGGAGATACCGCCGTACAGAGCAATCCAGCCGGCGTGGCGGCCCATCACCTCCACCACCATCATGCGCTGGTGGGAATAAGCAGTGGTGCGCAGGCGGTCGAGCTGTTTGCTCACCACGGAAACGGCCGTCCAGAAACCGAAGGTGTAGTCTGTGGCACCCAGGTCATTGTCGATGGTTTTGGGCACACCTACGATGGGCAGGCCAATCTGGCGGAGCTCCTGACCAATGGTCTGGGAACCATCGCCACCCACCACGATGAGGGCGGAGAGACCAAGGCGGTCTACCGTAGCCTTGCTGCGTTCCAGCACTTCTTCAGCAATCTGCATGCGGCCACCCACACCGCTCTTCACGGTGAAGTTACCTTTGTTCACCGTGCCGAGAATGGTGCCGCCGGTGGAGCGGATGTTGAGGCAGTTTTCCGGCGTGAGAATGCGCCAACGCTCGTTATCGGGCGTGGAAAGCAGTCCTTCGAAGCCATCATAGAAGCCGTAAACCGTCCAGCCACGGGCGGAAGCAGCCGCCACGGCTCCTTCAATCACGGCGTTGAGACCGGGGCAGTCGCCACCGGCGTTAAGAATACCTACGTTCATGATGTTTAATTGGGAAGTATAATGAATTTGGATCTATCCTTATAATCGTTAGAGGGAAGCCATGCATCCCAGGCGTTCCATCCATCGCGCAGGAAACGAGAGGCTTCCTGATAACGAGAATTGGAGGAAGGCATGCCGAGCATGACAATAAGCAGGCGCTGCGGGAAGGTTGCTTCCTTGCCGGTAGCGGGGTTTACACGCTTGACCGAAGCGCGGCGTGCAGTCACCATGAGGCAGCTGCCGGCGCTGCGTGATTGACCAACCTTAAGACCATCCACATGACCAGAGCCACTCAGCAACTTGTTGTTGTTGCGGATGGTCTGGCGGCGGTTGCCGCTGGGGGAGTGAATGGTGACAATGCAACCGGTCTGAGCCGTGATGGCCAGCAGGTTCGTGTCATTGATGGCATACATGCCCAGCAATGCCATGTCGCGGGCCGAGGACTGGGTGATGACTGCTCCGTTCGTGCCCTTGAACACGGTGGAGGTCATGCCCAGGCGGCGGGCGAGGTTGTTCATCTGGGCGATGAAGGCATTTTCCGGGTTCCGGCTGCTCAGCACGCTGCCGCAAGCATAGGCCAGTGTGGTGGCACAGGCACTGTCATCCCACATGAGGGCAGAATACAGAGCGTCACGCACCGAAATGCTGTCGCCTGCGCGCAGACGGAGCAGGTTGGTACGCTGCCACATAACGGCCTGAGCCGGAACAGTAATCAGGCGGTTCATGTCTACACCATGAGCATTCACCCAGTCCATGACCACCACAGCTGTTGCCAGATTAGTCAGCATGCCGATGGGGCGTTTGAGGTTGGAGTTGGATGAATAGAGCACGCGCCCGGAATTGACCTCCAGCGTGACATAGCTGGGGGTGGTCTGCTCCGGGGTGATGATGCGCTGGTAGGTGCAGGAACTGAACATCCCGCATACCGCGGCCCCTAACGTACAGAGATATGTGAGGGCTTTATTCATTTCTTGGATTTGCAGCACTTGCGAGCCGGCTTCTCTGCCGGTGTGGCAGCCTTGGTGCGGTCGCTGTGCATTTCCTCCGGGGTGCGGTCACCGAAGATGATGCCGAGGTCGCGGGCTGTGCTGATAATCTGGCTGTCGGGGCTTACGAAACGGTGATGAGCCACGGCTTCCTCAATCGGCACGTTGTCGATGTTGAGGCCGTTGAGCACCACGGTTTTACCGAAGTCTTTCTTTTCAATGAGCTTCACTGCCTCCACGCCGAAGCGGACGCCGAGGATACGGTCGAAGGCGCAGGGAGAACCACCACGCTGGGTGTGACCCAGCACGCAGTAGCGTGTTTCGATGCCGGTGCGATCCTGCAGGATGTGGGAGAGCTTGTTACCAATGCCGCCCAGGCGTTCATCGCCGTTGTCCTTGTTGTGCACGGTGACGAGCTGGCCGTTCAGTCGGGAACCTTCTGCCACCACTACGATGATTTCGCGCTGGCCGGTGGCCTTGCGGGCCTTGATGCACTCAATCACCTTGTCGAGGTCATACTCGATTTCGGGAATGAGCACCACGTCTGCCGCTGCGGCAATGCCGCCGTACAGGGCAATCCAGCCGGACATGTCGCCCATCACCTCAATCACCATCATACGCTGGTGGGCGTTGGCGGTGGTGCGGATGCGGTCGATGGATTCCGTCACCACGGTCACGGCGCTGTGGAAACCGAAGGTGTAGTCGGAGTCAGAGCAGAGGTCATTGTTGATGGTTTTGGGAATGGAAATCACAGGCAGTCCTTCCTCTGAAAGGAGCTTGGCTGTGCGGGCAGAGCCGCTGCCGCCGATAACGGCAAGGGCTTCCAGACCAAGGGCGCTGATGGTTTTCTTGGCCTTGGCCATCACCTCGCGGTCAACCTGGCGGCGGCCCACCTTGTTGGTGACCACCTTGAAGTTTCCGGTGCTGGTGGTGCCGAGAATGGTACCACCATAGGCGCGGATTTTATGAGCTTTGCTGGGAGTCAGTGTTTCATAACGGCGGCCCCCTGCGATGGGCAGGAGACCTTCAAAACCGTCATGGAAACCGATAACTCGCCAACCGCGGCGGTAGGCTGCAGAAACGTAGCCTTCAATCACCGCATTGATACCGGGGCAGTCGCCGCCGGAGTTGAGAATACCGATAATCATGTTTTGTTCAGTTGTAGTTTAAGCTTGGGAAAGCGGTGCGGGTATGGCACCGAAATAGTGGGCGCAGCACCAGAGGGCACGCGGGTGGTGGAAGAAGGATTTCCACATGGAGCCCTTGAGACCGTTGGTGGTGGTGCCGTCCTGGTTGCAGTAGCCGAACCACTCGCCGTGTTCCTTGTCCTGCAGGTGTTCGAATGACCAGTCATGAATGCGCTGGTGCCACTCGGCGTACTTCTCGTCACCGGTCATGACATAGGCCAGGCAGGTGCCGATGAGGGCTTCATCATGCGGCCACCAGAACTTCATGTTGTGCCAGTATTCCTGCACCGGCTTGTTGTACACGTCGGTATAGTAGAGCAGACCGCCATATTTCTTGTCCCAGCCGCGCTCCAGCGCCCAGTCAATCATCTTGCAGCCAATCTCGATGAGCTTCTTGTCGCCGCCGCGGTAGCGGGCTTCCTCCAGCACGAACCAGCCACCTTCGATATCGTGGCCAGGGTTGAGCACGCGCTCGTCAAAGTGGTCGATGACGGAGCCATCGGGGGCCACGTTTTCGAGCACGGCCTTGATGTCCTCGTGCAGGAAGAGACGCTGCAGGTCATCGATGCAGCGGTCAATCCAGCCGGTGTAGTAGCCGTCAGCATCGCCGAGGTAGCGGCGCAGCTCCTGAGCGGTCACAATCATAATCATGCGGCAGCCCAGGTTTTCGCCGGGGCGGTTGCCGGTGCTCTTGGGAGCCATCTTGCCGGGGGTGAAGTTGATATCGGCGTAGATATCGAACCAGTGGCGGGCGCGTTCTGCGCTCTTGGCCTCGCCGGTGGCGCCGTAGTGGGCGGCCCAGGCGATGGCGGCGAAGCATTCGCTGTA
>JAZOTV010000185.1:0-26233 GCA_045657815.1 Akkermansia sp. | reverse complement strand
GATTGGTTCATTTTTTTAGCACCGTCAGTTTAGTAGCTGGCACCCCAGAACTCAATCTCCATTTTTGTTTTCTTTTTTCTTCTTAGTTTTGCTTCTCTTCCCCCGGCTTTCTTTAGAACGCTTTTTGGACAGCTATGAATTCGCCTGTGCCTTGTGGGGAGGGGAATCCCCCTGCAGAGCGAAAAGATTACCTGCCTCGGCGATAACGGAAGTCTCACTCCCGCCAGACGCACAGAACTAAAGTCCCGGGCTCCGAGAAATTCATCACCGAACTGCCAGCAGGCGGGAGGCAGGCAGGAAATCCCTTGACCCGCGGGGAACTCTCATGTAAAATCACTTGCAAATGAAGAAGCCCATTGTCCGCAAAGTGGAACAGGTGCCGGTAAGCCGGTTTTGTGAGAAATACCGCAGCACGCTGGAACTACAGCTGCTGAATACGCCGCTGGGCATGTCGCGCCCGATTGTGCAGCCAGCCTTCAATCGTCCGGGCCTGGCGCTGGCGGGCTACTTCGGATACTTTGCTCACGAACGCATCCAGGTATTCGGCGCGGCTGAGATGGCCTACCTGGCCACCATGACCCAGGCAGAGCGAGAGGAGCGTCTGGACCACATCTGCAGTCTGGATACCCCCTGCCTCATCTTTGCGCGCGGGGTAGATGTGCCAGCGGATGTGCTGGCCATAGCCGACCGCTACAATGTGTGCGTGTTCCGCACGCCGCTGCTCACCATGGAGTTCGTGAACCGCGCCACCTACATTCTCGAGAATGAGTTTGCGGACAGCACCACCATGCATGCCTGCATGGTCGACGTACGCGGCGTAGGCGTGCTTCTCACCGGCAAGGGAGGCGTGGGTAAGAGCGAGATTTCCCTGGGTCTGGTGGAACGCGGTTCCTCCCTGGTGGCCGATGACATGGTGCGCATCCGCAACCTGGGCGGCGATCTCATTGCCACCGCCCCTCCCCTGAGCAGCGGGTTCATCGAAATCCGCGGGCTGGGCATCATCAATGTCACCAACCTTTTCGGTCTGAAAGCCTACCGCAAGGAGAAGCGAATCGACCTGGTCATCAACCTCTTCAGTGGCGAAATGAACGAGATGGAACGGCTGGGGCTGGAACACAAGTACATCAACATCCTGGGCGTGGAAGTGGAGCACCTGAACCTGCCCGTGGCACCAGGGCGTGATATGTGCCGTCTGGTCGAGGTAGCAGCCCTGGGCCGCTACCTGCGCGACAGCGGCTACGATATGGCCAGTGAGTTTAACAAACGTCTGAACAAGGAAATCGCCAACCGCACAGTCTACCCCGGCAACGCTGAATAATTTATGAGTACACCCCTTTCTGAGATTGTAACCCTGCTCGATACCACCCTGCGCGTGGCAGAGGTGCGCGATGCCTCCGTGGCCATGAACGGGCTTCAGGTGGAAAACAACGGCTGCGTCACTAAGGTGGCACTGGCGGTGGATGGCTCCCAGAAGAGCATCGACGATGCCCTTGCCGCCGGCGCAGATCTGCTGGTGCTGCACCATGGTATTTTCTGGTGCGGTCTGCAGCCGGTCAAGGGATGGTGGAAGCAGAAACTCGTTTCCTGTCTGAACAATAACCTGGCTATCTACTCCGCCCACCTGCCGCTGGATATGCACCCGGAGCTGGGCAACAACGCTGGTCTCGCCAAAGCACTGGGGCTTACCGACCTGCAGCCGGAGGTTGACTACCACGGCACCAGCATCGGGCTTTCCGGTTTCTTCCCCGGCACGGTGGATGAGCTGCGCGCCAGATACGCCGAAATCACCGGGAGCGAAGTCACGGGCATTGTGCACGATGGCAGCCAGCCTGCCGGGCGAGTGGCCGTGTGCAGCGGCGGCGCCGGCGAGGAGATTTACCAGATGCACGCCAAGGGCTACGGCACCTACCTCACCGGCGAGGAGAACCACTGGGTGAGCAATGCCGCCCGCGATATGGGTATCAACATCCTCTTTGCCGGGCATTACGCCACGGAAACATTCGGCGTGAAAGCACTCGGCCAGCTGCTGGAGGAAAAGTTCGGGCTCCCCACGGTGTTCATCGATAACCCCACCGGCATGTAACATGCTCATCATTGTAGAAGACCAGCTCGGAACCCGCCTGGATCAGTATCTGGCAGCTCAGCTGCCAGAGCTTTCCCGCGCTCGCATCCAGGCGCTCATCAAAGACGGCGAAATCACCGTGAACGGCAAGGCATGCAAGGCCAAGACCCCGGTGGAGCGCAACATGCGCATCGAGGTAAGCATTCCCGAGCCGGAACCAGCCGAAGCCCAGCCGCAGGATATTCCCCTTTCTGTACTTTTCGAGGACAGCCACGTGATTGTCATCGACAAGGAAAGCGGCATGGTGGTTCACCCCGCTGCGGGTAACCCGGACGGCACGCTCGTGAATGCCGTGCTCTTCCACTGCGGCGATTTATCCGGCATCGGCGGCGTGGAACGCCCCGGCATCGTACACCGGCTGGATAAGGACACCAGCGGCTGCATCGTGGTGGCCAAGAATGACCAGGCGCACCTCTCTCTCACCACCCAGTTTGCCGAGCGCGACACCGGCAAAATCTACCTGGCCGTGGTACAGGGCTGCCCGAAGGAACAGAAGGGCACCGTGTTCACCAACATCGGCCGCCACCCCGTCAACCGCCTGAAAATGGCCGTGGTGAACCCCGGCAGCGGCAAACCAGCCATTACAGACTGGGAGGTGCTGCACTATGACGCAGCCACGGATTCCTCGCTGGTGATGTGTACCCTGCACACTGGGCGCACCCACCAGATTCGCGTACACATGCTGCACCTGGGGCACCCCCTCATCGGCGACCCCATCTACGCGCACCCGCAGCGGCAGAAGGCCCGCCCCGGGCGGCTGATGCTCCATGCCTGGCGCCTGGCCTTCAACCACCCGGCAGATGGCAGACGCATCGCCGTCCAGTCCCCGATTCCGGCGGAATACACCCCCTGGCTCATCGGCCACGAGCTGCCGGAGTGGGAGGAAAAACGCACCAACTGACAGCTATGCTCAAATCAGTCTTTTCATTTCTCCTTGCCTTTCCCCTTCTCTTCTCCGGCTTGAATATGTGCAGTTCACAGGCAGCAACAGACCGTGTGGCAACCGCCAGAAAGAACGTGCAGGCAGAATTCGGTGAGCATTTCGGCAAGCCGGTGTTCATCCGCATCATCAAGGATGACCGTGACCTGGAACTCTGGGTGCAGGAACCGGACACAAGCTGGCGCATCCTGAAAACCTACCATATCTTCGGCATGAGCGGGGAGCTCGGCCCCAAGACCGCCGAGGGCGACGAGCAGGCACCGGAAGGCTTCTACCGGGTCTATCCCCGGAGCATGAATCCGCGCAGTAGCTACCACCTCTCCTTCAACATAGGCTACCCGAATGCCTATGACCGCAGGCTGGAGAGAACAGGCAGCTTCATCATGGTGCATGGGAACATTCTCTCCATAGGCTGCTTTGCCATGACAGATGCCCGCATTGAGGAAATCTACACCATGGTGAACGAAGCCTTCAAAGCCGGCACCAGTTACGTGCCCGTGCAGGTATATCCCTTCCGCATGACTCCTGAGCGCATGCTGGAGGAACAGGAAAACGAGCACTACGAATTCTGGCAGCACCTTCTGCCCGGCTGGCAGCACACCGAGGCCACCGGCACCCCCTACCCGGATAAGGACAACGCATGATTCACCGCTTCACAGAACAGGCAGAAAGCAGACGCTCCGTCATCCTTACCTGGGGCATCGCCACGCTGGTGCTCGGGCTTATCACGGGAGGTATCGGTTGGTCTAAGGAATGCAGTTTTCTACTCTGCTTTGCCCCGGGAGCCGGGTTCGGCCTCTCCATCTGCTGGAGTACATATATTGCCGATAAGGGGCTTCCCAAATGGGATGGCATTCAGCACTACTGCCCGCACTGGCGCCGCACCCGGACAGGTATTCTGCTCTACGGCGATGCCCCGGACAGCCCCGGCATCTTCCTGCCCTGGCACAGTATCGAAAGTGCCACCCTCGCAGAGGATGATATTTACCTCGAAACAAAGGAGGGCATTTCCTTTCATCTCCCGGCAGCGGCAGATGAAGCGCTGACCAGCATCCAGTCCCTGCTCACCCCCGGCTTCAATGATGACGATGCCTCGATAACCAACCCGGCCTACCTGCAGAATACGCCCGAAGCCCCCGGTATCGGAGCTTATCTGAAGGTGGGCATCCCCTGGCTCGCTGCCGGACTGATTCTCCCCTTCATCCCGACGGATGAGAAGGGACTGATGCTGCTCTGTCTCTGGTGTTTCGGCATGGCTGCATTACTCGTGCTGTTCGGGGACAGCGATTTCCGGGATGAATATGATGCTGATACCTTTCTGGGCAGTGAATCACGGCACACCCGGCGGGGACTGCATATTCAGGGGCTCTCCGGCTGGCATTACTTCCAACCCTGGTCCGGTATCAGCGAATGTCTGGAGCTCGACACGCAGGAATACTTCCTGAAACTCTACGACAGCGCCAAAGGTATCAACATCGGCAGAAAGGGGGAAATTTTACCCTTCCCTGTTGACCGTCGCGTCAAGGTGAAGCCCCGCCGCTGGCGCACCATCCTGAATTACGGGCTCTGCGCCCTCTTCGTGCTGCTCGGTTTGGCCTGGTGGCACTACTGGCACTGATTTTTCTCCCGCATTTCCGCCGTTTCTGCTTGAAATTTCCTCGAAAAATGGGTATGTTATCAAGCGAATGAGCGAGTGTCCCGAGCAGCACAACGAGAAGCGCACCGTACCCGGAGTATTTGTGTGGGATATGGTGCGTAAAGCGTTGCGCGCTGCCGAAGAGGGCGTGTACTGCTGGTTGTTTGAAAATGATGAGATTTTCTACACCGAGCAATGCGTGAAGATGATGGGCATGAACATGAAAGACTGGGCTCCCAACATCTTCACCGAGCCGGAGAAGACCATTCATCCCGAGGATGTAGCCTTCTTCACCAATGCAATACAACGCTATATCGACCGTCCGCGTCCCGGCGCAGCCCCGCTGCGCGTGGAAGTGCGCCTGATCAACCAGCGCAGCCGCGGCTGGCGCTGGGTGCGCATCAACGGTCTGCTCGAGTTCGACGAGAACAAGAAACCGAGCCGTCTCGTGGGCGTGTGGGTAGATATCACCCGCCGCAAAATGGCCGATTTGCACGCCATGGAAGACCGAGACCTCTTCCGCACACTGATTAACTACCTGCCGGACAATATCTACTTCAAGAACCGCGAGTCCCGGTTCGTAATTGCCAACGAAGCCACGGCTAAGAAGATGAAGGTACGCACACCTTCCGACCTCATCGGCAGCCGCGACAGCAATTTCTTTGACCCCGAAATGTGCGAGATTGCCCGCGCCGAGGAAGCCGGCATCATGGCCACGGGCAAGCCCATTCTGAACCGCATTCACCATGAGAAGTGGAAGGGCGGCAAATCCACCTGGGGCAAGGTTTCCAAGTTCCCCTGGTACGCAGCCGACGGCACGGTGAAAGGCATCGTGGGCATTTCCAGCGATGTCACAAAACTCATCGAAACGCAGCAGAAGTACCAGCGCATCGCCCGCCAGCTGGACGAGAAGAACAAGATTCTGGAGAAAGAGATTCACCTGGCCCGCGAGGTGCAGCAAGCGCTGCAGAACGGCTTTATCCCCGACCGCGAATGGAAGCACAGCAGCGGCACCACCCGAAAGGCCATGTTCCACCACATCTATCTGCCCTCTGCGGGTGTGGCAGGCGACTGCTTCGAGGTATTCCCCGTGGGCCAGAGCGGAGTGGGTATGCTGATCTGCGATGTGATGGGGCACGGCGTGCGCGCCGCCCTCATTGCCTCTATGATGCGCGGGCTCATGGCCCAGCTGGCCAATCTGGCCGATACGCCCGCGCTTTTTCTCTCCTCGCTCAATCGCCAGATGTACCGCATATTCAGCCAGGCCAACATCACCATGTTCGCCTCGGCCTGCTATGTGTATCTGGATCTGGACCGCCGCCGCCTCACCCTGGCCAGTGCCGGGCATCCGGCCCCGATTGTGCTGCCCTGCAATGGCAAGGCTTTTCAGCCTGCCATTCCCCGCACCCCGGCACTCGGGCTCATGGAAAACACTCTTTTCCGCGAAAGCGAAATCCGCCTTGAGTACGGCATGAAACTCATGCTTTACACCGACGGTCTCACCGAGGCGCAGGATGCCACCGGCGATGAGCTGGGGGCCCCCAGAATCATGGAATTCCTGCAGGAGCGCAACCCGCAGAGTATCCGCGAAATGCTGGACATCTCACTGGCGGGTGTGCACCAGTTCACCGGCAGCGTGCAGCAGGATGATGACATCTGCCTGCTGGGCGTCGAGTTCCGCGAGGAATAGTGAGGAAATAACACCGTTTTTCGCCCCTTTCGCGTAAAAAATGATTGCATTGCCACGCAATTCAGAGTAGTCTAATCATCAGTTACCAGTTAATCCATCCATGAGCGAAGAAAAGAACCAGGGGAACACCAATTCCCTCAATCTGTCAGACCTGGCAGATTTCCAGTTCGGGCCGGCCTGGGCACGCCCAGGTGCAGCCAGCACCCCCGCTTTCACCAGCGAGACGCGCGAATCCCGCGCCCCGCGCCGCCGCGAATCCGGTGAACGACGTCCGTTCAACCGCGAGCGCCGTGAGAATAGCGAAGCTCCCCGCACACCCCGCGCCAGCAAGGGCGAGCGCCCGCAGAAGCGCGATTCCCGCCGCGAAGCCAGGCCCCAGCGCGAGCTTCCCGCACCGGCAGAAGGATTCCGCGTGGAGCTGCGTCCCGCCAACAGCATTCTGGAACTCTTCGCCTCCAATATTCAGAAGCAGAAGCGCGCTCTGCCCCTCATTGACCTGGCCCGTGTGGTCATGGGTGACAAGGCCCGCTATGACCTGGTGTTCATGAAGATGGAGAATGGTCCCCTTCTCATTCACTCCACCAAGGGTGACCAGGCCTGCTGGCTGACCGAGGCCGAGGCTGTGGCCTACCTCTGGAAGGCTCCCTGGTTCTCCGAACTTTACACGAAGGAGGAAATCGAGGTGGAAGCTCCGAATGGCAGCTTCACCGCTGTGGCGGTCTGCTCCCTGGGTGGTGAGCTTATCGGGCCTGTGACCTGGCACGGTTACCAGGCCGCACTGATGAATCTGTACCGCAGCAAGTACTCCACCATGCCGCTGGATGCCTTCAAGAACCGCGTCTCCGTGGACAAGAGCGAGGAGACCGTGGCAGCCTGGGTGCAGGCCGCCAGTCACAAGACTGTGTGGAAGCCCACCCGCGAGGGCGCTGGTGATACCCAGCTGGAAGACCAGCGTGCTGTAGAGGCCGACTTCCTGGCCAACCACTACGGCAGCGTGTATGAGGTGGTGGACAAGGTATTCATCAACGGCTCCACGCCGCGTGCCGTCCTTTCCCCCGGCATTGCAGCTCACGTAGCGATTCTTTCCGACAAGACCCGCCGCTTCCCGCAGATGCTCATCCCGAACCTCTGCCACGGCATGGCACGCCACCACCTGCCCATCTACAAATGGCACGGCAACCACTTCACCGGCCCCAGCCGCGTGCGTGCCCTGCCCGAGGATACCGTGCTGGCTGACCGCATGATGGCTATCATGAACTGGGCAAAGGAGAACTCCGGCAAGAAGGCCGACGTAATGTTCGCCGAGCTGAGCGGAGTGACCGCTGGCGAGGATGAAGCCAGCCGCCAGGCTGCCACTGATGCCCATGCCCCCTATGTGGCCGACATGATCTGGCTGCTGGAGCAAGGTTACATCGTGGTGACCAGCGACAACGCTGTATGGTTCCCGAAGGGTGATTCCGCCCCCGAACCTGCCACCAAACCGCAGCCCCGCAAGAGCAGCAAGAAGAAGGGCAAGAAGCCCGCTGCCCCCGCCAAGGACGAGACCAAGGCCTGATTCAGACAATAAGTTTCAACAGCCCCTGCCGGATACCCCGGCAGGGGCTGTTTGTTCTTTTCGGAGCGCGAGCCTATTGTTCCGGAAACACAACGGGTGAGGGGAAGAAAGCCCCTCCACTCCGTACTCAATCCTTCCGGATATAAAGCACAAATTCCGGGTATTTTCCGGTCTTCGGAAATGCGGGCAAGCCCAGCGCGGCATGGTCACAGCGCCGGTATTCGGCCGTTAACAAGGCGGCATCCTGGTCGGCACAGGCGGTTGTGCTGAGCACAAAACGCGGCCGGAGTTCCCTGATGCAGAAAGCCAGTTCCTCCCGGTGTTGAGCCATACCGCCGCGCACCATAGAGGGGATGAAATGCGTACAATGCGGCAGCTTACCAGAAAGCCGGTAAAGGTGCAAGGCAACCTTGACATCGAGCACCAGCAAATCCTCCCCACTGGCGAGCATAGCCCCCAGTTTGTTAGAAGCCTGGGTCATTTCCGCATTGCCGTTGTCCGGGTTCAGGTGTTTCACAGCCTCCGGGAGTCCAACCGCAAAAACCATTCCGGCCAATGCAGCACAGCCACCAAGCCAGGGAATGACAGAACTCGCCAGCCGAGCCACCACCATGATTCCCAGCAGCAGATAGATACCGAAGCTAAAGGCATAGTGAATATAACAGTGGCTGCCGCCATAATTTACCACCAGCAACAGCACAAAGGAAACCAGCAAGACCAGCAGAATTACCCTGCGTTCCCGCAGCCCGGGAAGATACGGCAGGAACAGACAAGGCAGCAGGCAAATCCACCCGAGCAGCGCAGCCTGAAGCTCCGGCATAAACTGGTGCAGATGCAACGGAAGCAATTCAGAGGCAAGCTGCCAGCCACGAGTCACCAGCACGGATTCTGCCCACGCGCAGCCGCCATACCGCAGGGCTATCCCGATGTACTCCCGCCACAAATCATCCAGAGCCCCGACCTGGTAAAAGGAGATACCCACCATACCCAGCGGAAGAATCACCCCGAGCAACTGCACCAGCAGGGCGCACCACCAGCGACGCCCCGCCGCGATGACACCCCACAGGCAGAACGGCAGCCAGAACGCAGCCAGATTAAACTTCACCAGCAGAACCAGCCCCGCCGAACAGCCCAGCACGCTCTGCACTGCCAGCCCGGGAGCCGCCCCGGCACGCCCATACCGCAACAGGTAATACAGAGCTATATGCTGAAGCACCCACACCATCTCTGCCGGATGCAGGGAGAAATACAGCATCGACACACTGTATACGCCCAATACTCCAGCGGAAACAGCTGCGGAAAAGAAAAGCCGGACGCTCCGATAGGCGAACAACACCCCCACGCCCAATAACAGGGACTCCAGCAGACAGGAGCCCAGAAAACTTCCGGGAGTCAGGCTGGCACCAGCACCGTGAAGCAGGAAAACCAGGGGGCCCTTCAAATCCGTCAGCTCCAGATAAGGAATCCGCCCCGCAAACCAGCCTTGCCCGATCAGATAATAGATATTCAAATCATATTCCGGGCGAAGGTGCATGCTCTGACTGGCAGGGCCAAAACCGAATCGCATCACCACAAAAGCAAACAAAACACCCAGCAGGTATACCAGCCAGCATTCCTTTCCTGTGGGACGCGTTTCCATCAGGATGCAGTATACTCCAGCAGACTGCAGACCGCAAGCACTTTCAGCGGCAGTTTGGGCTTGACTTTCAGCGTCTCTGCCCGCAGAATAGTGCACCTGCGTACATCCCCGCAGACTGGAAACACCATGCTTCTGAATGTTAGACAATACGGCGACCCCGTCCTCCGGGCAGTATGTGCCCCGGTGGAGCACATCGATGATGAACTGAAAACCCTGGTGGAGAACATGCTCGAAACCATGTATGCCACCGAGGGCATCGGACTGGCAGCCCCGCAGGTGGGCCTCAATATCCGCCTGGTTGTCATCGATATTCCCGAGGATGAGGAGGAAGGCACCGAGCCGGAGATGATTATGGTAAACGGCGAGGAGAAGCCCATGCGCAGCATCATGCCCCTGGTATTCATCAACCCCGAGCTTGAGCCCTACGGCAAGCAGTATCTCTTCACCGAGGGGTGCCTGAGCGTGCGCAACATCCGTGCCAATGTAGCCCGCCCGGAATTTGTGAAAGCCCGCCTGCCCCAGCTGGATGGAAGCGTGCTGGAAGTTGACTGCGGCGGCCTGCTGGCCCGCTGCCTGCAGCACGAATGCGACCACCTGGATGGTTTCCTCTACGTGGACCGCGTATCCTCCGCTGCCAAGATTACGCTGTCCAAGAAGCTCAAGAAGCTCGCCTCCATGCGCTGAGCCAGGCGGCCTGCAACAGGCAGGCATACACCGCAGCCCGCGAAATCTTCACTCTTTCAGACCCTGCGCGCTGAGCCATCAGCCGCAGGGTTTTCTGGCCCAGCAGCGCGGGCAGCATGGCGGTGAAACGCAAACGGAACCCACCCAGGCGGCGGGCATAATCAATGCCATCATTCAGGAAGCGCTCAGCGCGGCTCATCCACAGCTCTGGCGCTCCGCACAGATAAACACGCCCGCGGGCGGCATCCTCCTCGATATCGCGCAGGATATTCACCAGCTGCAACCCCTGCCCGTAGCGACGCCCGGCCGCGGCCATCACTTCCCGGCGGGAGGAGTCGCAGAAGGCGGCGCCCATGGTCGCCAGCCCCAGGTCAGTCCAGAATTCGCCCACGCAACCGGCCACCATGTAGGTATAGCGGTGGGTCACCTCCTCAGACTCCACCTCGCGGCGGTCGGCAAAATAGGTAAGATCCCACAGTTGACCCTCCACAATGGTGGCGAGCACCCGGCGCAGCAGCGCCAGCTCGTCCGGGCTCACCTGCATAAGCTGCTCCAGACACTCATCAAACCGGCGCAGCAGCATCGCCTCAGAATCCTTGCTCTGAGCATCGGCCATCTCACTGCGCAGCTGGCGCAGCAGCCCCTGCAGTTCATCCGCAGGCAGCTCACCGGCAATGGCTCGCCCCATCTGCCGCAGCACTTCGACCCGCTGAGCGGCATCGGCACTGGAGGTATCGGCCACACTATCCGTGGCGCGGGCCAGCATGTAGCCCAGGGCAATTCCCCGCCGCATGGCTGGCGGCAACCAGACCATGCTCAAATAAAACGAACGGGAAACCGCCTTGAGCAATGCAAAATCCATCGTCCTTAACTCAGCTGACGCAGCGCACCGCGGATGAGTTCATCCGTACCGGCCTGCGGGTTCTCCTTGAGCAGCTTCACAATCGCCTTGCGGGCCTCAGTCTGCTTGAAACCAAGGGCTACCATGGCCAGCTCGGCATCAGATGCCGCCTGCGTGGTGGTCCCCTGCTGCTGGGCCTCCCAGGTGGAGGCCACACCAATCTTATCCTTCAGCTCCAGGATGATGCGCTCGGCAGTGCGATTGCCCACGCCCTTGGCCCGGGCAATCGCCGGCACATCCCCCTGCACCACAGCCTGCTTGAAGGTATTGACATTCAGGCTGCTCAGAATGGCGATGGCCGTGGCGGGGCCGATACCGCTCACCCGGTCAATCAACAGGCGGAAAATGTCTCGCTCAGCATCCGTGGCAAAACCATACAGCACCTGCGCATTCTCACGCACGTGCATGTGGATCTTGAGCATGATACCCTGCCCCACCATGGGATTCAGCAAATCAAAAGTGGACAAAGGCACGGTTACCTCATACCCCACCCCATTCACATCCACCACCAGGCACTGCGGCAGAGCCTCTGCCACGGTTCCGCGAAGAAACGATATCATGGCTGGGCAGAGGGTTGGGGTTGCGGTGCAGGCTGAGACGCAGGCTGAGGCGCGGGCGCAGGTTTCGGAGCCAGCAGGTCCTCCACCTGCTGGAATCGGGCCGCGGAAGACAAGCCGCCCATTTCCTGCAGCAGCTCCTGCACCCTGGTATTGAGACGCTCGTAGTTAATGGGGCCATTCTCCGGCTCCTTTGAACCGGGGAATATGATGTAACTCACGCCCAGGTCGGACACAGGCCGGGCAAAGGGTGTGGCCTTCGGGTTAATCAGGCGAGCCAGACGCAGCGATGCCTCACCCGCCTTGAAGCGAGGGCCGAAATCGCCCACAATAGCGGGGAATACGCGGTCGCCCACCACCACAGCCACATAATCGCCCAGCTGCGGGCGGTAAGCATCATTCTTGCCGCTGTTAAAGGTCAGCGGCACCACGATGAACGAATCATACTCTGCAAGCAGGAAGCTGTACTTCTTCAAATCGTGCACCACGTTGCGGGCATGCTGCAGGTCAGCGGCATTGGCTTTCTTATCCTTGCTGAGCTTCTTCACACGTTCCTCCCAGTGCGGCAGCAGCGGGTTCGGAGTTGTGCCGAGCTTGCGCCAGCGGTAAGAAGTCATCGGTTGGTAGAAATCGCTGTTCTTTACCTTCTCCGGCATATCCGGCAGGCGGTCGCCATCCGAACCATCGGACACCACGTCCATATCCGCCTGCACCCAGAGCACCTTGCGGCCGGACTCCGGCGCTTCCATCTCCAGAATTGTGTCGGTATCGTAATAATTATGGCGGTCCAGCAGGCGGGCCAGTGTGGCTGCTTCCTTGCGGATGCGGTTCTGCTTGTGCAGGTAAAGAGCCTGGTACCACTGAGACACACGGGCCTTACCCATGAAATCCTGATAACGGGGGAACAGCTCCGGCAGCTTCGGATTTGCCAGTTTCAGGCCCTCTCCGTCTGAGGCCTTCGGCAGGCGCAGATTCAGCGCTACCCGCACCTGATAGGCAGATTGAACCTTGCGGTCCTGGGTAGCGGTGCTACCCTCCTCAAACTGCACAGAACTGAGGATATTCAGGCCGGGAGTCATCTTGTTGATGTGGTCATAGCGGCCGGGCTCCACACTTTCCGGCAGCGCCGGGGGGAACGGAGGCAGGGTGATGGCAGGCATGGAAAAGGCCTCCTGCGGGCTCCAGGGTTCCACTTCCACCTCTTCATCCTCAGGCTCTGCCGGAGCGACCGCCGGGGGCGGGGTCACCGGAGTTTCAGCCGGAGTGGGCACCGCAGGCTTGGTTACCTTGCGTCTGGGTTTCTTTTTCTTAGGTTTATCCTTGGAGCTCAGCGCCTTGACTAGCTCTGCGGGATACGGCGTATAAAGAGAACCGGCTGCCAGCAGCAAGGCAGCCAGCACCCCAAGGCGGAACCATGTAAACAACTTTATCTTATTCTTTCGGTGAAACAAATGTTTCATATTCAGGAAGTTCTTATTTTTCCGGAAGCGGTGCCACCTTTCGCGGCCGCTGCCCCATCACAAAGCGCAGCAGCCCCAGCGGTGTATTGCGCAGCAACCAGCCGATAAACCGGATACGACGCGAGGGATAATAACGAGGCTTATTCTTTTCCAATGCATCCAGCGCCCCGCGAACCACGGTGGAAACGCCGGTGTACACCCATTTCTTGAAGGGAGAATAGCCATTTGTGCAACCATGGCGGCGAGCTACCTCTCCAAAGCCGGTATGAACCGGACCAGGGCATACCGCCACCACCGGCACACCGGCTTTGCGCACCTCCAGCCGGATGGCCTCGGTAAACGATGCCACAAATGCCTTGGATGCCGCGTAGATGGCAAAATCCGGTATGAACAGATCCGCCGCCAGGGAAGCAATGTTAATGATACCGCCGCCCTGCGCCACCAGGCGCGGCAGCACCGCACGGGTCAGCTCTGCCACAGCCAGCACATTTACCTGAAGCATCTGGTTATTGCGCTCCGGCGTGCTGGAGACATACTCCCCATAATCACCTAAGCCAGCGTTATTAATGAGCAACGTTCTACCCTCCGGCAGCGTTGTGAGATACTTAACCAACTGCTCACGCGCCCCTGGTGATGCCAGGTCACAGGCATGCACGGTCACCTCCAGCTCAGAATTAGCCGCCCGCAGCTCATCTGCCAGCTCCAAGAGAATTTCCTTACGCCGCGCCACCAGCACCATGTGAGAACATTCCCCCACAAGACGACGCGCAAAAGCGATACCAAAACCAGAGGAAGCACCTGTTATTATGACATGCCCATACATTGTCCACTCATGATGCCACAAACGCCCACGCGTAGCAAGCACAAAAGGGCCTCCCGGCCTGCGGTCGTGCGCATTTTTCAGCACCATTCAAAAATATGCGCCTGCCCCGGCGCAATCGTTACCGGCAGCCCCGTGCTCTCCAGCGCGGGCGTATCAGTCTCGATGATGGGGGTGGCAGTATCCAACAGAGGCACAAACATGCAGTTCCCCGGTTTCTTGCCGGCCCATTCGCGGGCGTTGGCAGGAATATGGATATGAGTGTGCACCGCAGCGGTGGGGCTCAGGTTACAAACCACCAGCAGAGTAGATTTTGCTTTCCTGTAATGGCGCAGGAATGCGTACAGATTATGCCCGGAGACGGCATCGCCCTCCCGGCGTCCGAAATCCGGAGTATCACGATTCGCCCAATTCAAGCCGTAGAAGCCCCCTTTGGCAAGCGCCGGATGCTGGAGCAGCGTGAGCAGCTGCGCCGTAAAACTCCGCAGCTCCCGTTCCTCACAGGTCAGCAGAGCGCCATCATAGGCGCCGCCATTGCTCCAGTGCTGCAGGTGCGGCAGGTGAGTGTAGTCAAAAATACTGGTGCGGCCATTATCACCACCATAGCCGCCGGGGCCCACAGGCTGCTCGCCTACCTCCTGACCATTATACACCAGCACCGGCCCCATGGTGGTACAATACTGCGCCACCATGACCGCACGGCACACCTGCGCCCCCTTGCCGGCCCAATACTGCGGCGCGGTAATGCGGGGTTCATCATGATTCTCAATATAGCGCACACCACCGCAGAACAAAGGTTCCGCCTCATGATGCAGTCGGTCCAGGTCATTTGCCCAGGCCCCACTCTCAAAAATCCTGCGCAGGGATTCATATGCCACACCATCATACACGCCATTGAAACCAGCCGAAAGCAGCGCGGCATGCACCGGGCCATCCACCAGTTTCAGGTGGTCATCATACCCCTCTGCCACGAAAAATGCAGAGCAATCACGCAACCGGGCATGCGCAATTATCCACCGCCAGAACGGCAGCGGCACCATGTGCGCCATATCGCAGCGGAAGCCCCCCACCCCCTGTCCTTGCCAGTAGGCAATCACCTCATTCATGAGCTTCCAGGTTCGCGGCAGCGCATATTCCGGCGCCAGCAGCCCCGGCAAAGAATCAGCCGCATGGCAGCCATGGCGGTAGTCAGACCCGTAATTAAGCTTTACCGTTTCATACCAGTCATATTCATCCGGCGACCAGGTGGCCACATTATTCCCGGTCACCCGGCCCTGCCCATGCTCAGGCAGAAACTCACCACCAGGCAGGCGGAGCGCCATATCGCACTGCTGCGGTTCCAGGTAATAAAAGGCATTATCCCGCGCGAAAAAGCGGGTTTTATCATCCTGCGCCCCGAAACTACTCTCCGGACGCACCACTGACCGGTAATTGCGCGACACGTGATTAGGAATGAAATCAATCATCGGCACCATGCCCCAGCGGCGACACCTCCGCAGCAGGGCGGCAAATTCCTCCCGGCGGGCCTCCACATTCTCCGCCAGATCCGGGTCCACATCAAAATAATCCGTCACCGCATACGGGCTGCCGGCCATTCCCTTCACAATACAGGCCGGGTCTGCGGGCATGACCTCATGCACCGAGCGGGTCGCATGGCGCAGTACTCCGGTGAGCCACAGGTGAGTCACCCCCATGCGGGCCAGCTGCTCCAGCGCCGCATCGGTCACAGCATTAAAGGAGCCGCAGCCATTTTCCTCCCGGGTGCCCCAGGGGGTGTTCCCCGCCTTGAAGTTCGAAAAATGCCGTACAAAAAGCTGATAAATGACCTGCCTCATGATTTGCTCCTATTCCCGCATACTAGCATGGCTACCGAAGCATGGCAAGAAGAAAGAATAACAGACTTACGCGTGTTGGCATAATGAGACTGATTAACTCTGCGAACAGGATAACAAAGCGATTTTGAATGTGCAAGTTCCCCGCGCACCGAAGGCGCGAATTCCTGCTGCGGCACCGGCAACCCGGGTTCCGCCTGCAGGCGGGCATAGATTTCAGCCTTGGAAAATGTTTCCCCGCCCACATTGTACACCCCTGCCCCCCCGCGTTGGGAACGCACGCGATATCCCATGGGAATCCCCCTATCCGGATTATACAAGTTCAAGGGCTTAGTAGAAAATTCGGAATTTTCTCATGGTCGAGGCTTCAACAAGTTCTCCATCGTCATATATATTCTTGATATGCTCATTGATAGTCGACTTCACTTTCTGAAACAGCTGCAGCTCAGGCAGGTTGCGGAAATGGGCGGCGTGGTAGCTCGCGAAGGTATGGCGGCAGACATCCGGCACCCAGTGGGTGAAGCCTGCGGCGCGGCGCAAGGCCAGCCAGCGGTTCTGCCAGTTGCGCGGCACGTGGCAATCTTTCCGATATATCAAGATTGCCTATAAGTCTATGCTTAAGAACGATTATGATTATAACTATCTATATTTTCTCCATCCAAAAGGCCTTTTATAATTGCAATTAAAGCTACGTATTTATCTGATGTACACTCAACTGCAACCGATATGCAGCAGTCCAAAATCTCACGTGGTTGCATATTTGTCACATTCGCAAGTTCGTATGCAAAATTGTGTTTATCGGACTGAATCAAACATTGATTTAGAAGAAGTCTCAATTCTTCCTCTGAATCCATATTCAGACGATTAGCCAAGCAAGAAACACCCTGTCCCAAAATATCGCGCATTATATTCTCCTCAGGAGTAGCGCTAGAATGCAAGAACGCGTATGGAACTTTTTCGGCCTCTGCTTTTGCGACAATTCCCGAGGTACTATTAACATCACCATCCCATACTATAAGGCCCTTGAAATTACTATTAATTTTACTGCAAACAAGGTACAATTTAACAAGTTCATCCTTGGAGCCAAGAGGAAGCACCTCAACCCGTCTACGCACTTCGTTTGGCAACACTCTGCGTAGAATACAACTTGCCATCTCATCTTCGCATATTATGGAGAGCTCGGGAAATCTCTCGTTCGTCATTTTTCCCATTGCGTAACGAGTAGAAGGAGACGATATAACATTGCATACAGTTCCTCTGCGATTGAGGAACACGCGAGCTTCTCTCGGCAAGGCATCAATAAAATCGGATGAATGAGACGATATCACAAATTGAATTTTCCGTTTTTTCGCAATTTGCTGCAACACTAGAGCTAATTTTTTCAATGCTTCAGGATGTATACCAAGTTCAATTTCCTCAATTACACACAAGGCTCCATCAGGCAAATTTTGAATAGTAGAAAGAAGCTCAATTATAACGTCCTCCCCCGCCCCCATATTAAAACTTGAGTAGGACACTCCACCTACAGTGCAAGAGCGCAATGTATACTCAAAATGTGACAGTTCTATTGCGTTATCATACTCATTTGACAAGATATCGTTCAAATACCCTCTGTACACATCATTAAGTTCCACACGCTTGGAAACTCTCTGATCCGGTTTGAAATGAGCCCGCAAAACCTTTCGCTCTGTCGCACTCAGTATTCGATTCGTACCAATATACTGAATCGCACGTTTGGGACGTCGCTCATAGTGCATCCATTTGCTGGACTGTTTCGTAAGCTGCAACATTCTTTCGTCCTTAATTCGCCATTCAATGTGAACGCCAATACATGACTCATCCCCTGGACCTTCATAAAAGAAATCCCCAAACGTATAATACTTCCTTTTTGTATTTGTTGGTTGATATGTTCCGTCTCCATTATAGGCTAAACTAGCCAGCCCCAAAATAGTAGTTTTCCCGCTGCCATTCCTACCGCATATAACAGTGACTGGGTACTTAAACTCAATCTCTACGTCATTCAATCCACGTATAGCCTTTTCTCCGTTGATGTGTATAGATAAGAGACTACTTTTGGGCATATTGTTCGACGCCCATGTCTTGCTCAATCCACGTTCCAAATCGTTTAAGTGTGTACCTGGCATCTTATTAGAAATTATCAATTTTAAAAGGGGATATCATCATCCGAAAGAGGGAGATTAGCAGGAGCAGAATCTTCCGCTAAAACTCGCATTCGCGTGAAGAAGTCTTCCATATTACTAGCACTTTGCGTAACGGCGGCCCTATTAAGAGTCTCGCATATCCATTCTATAGTACCTCGTCTTCCGGATGCTACCGCGGCCATTTCTACATATACCTCCTGCCACTGATTCCGAACTATGGGCAGGTATACGATTTCCTTTTTACCTTCACAATCTGCGCCCGCTTTCCTTATTCTTAAATCACAGCTTTTGCCATATACGCAAGCGGGTCGCAATGAAAGCATGCTTCCGCCATCAGTTTCCATTTGCATAAAAACTGAAATCTTCTCTGAATCATCCTTCACTTTTTCATACAAGGGCTGTAAAACATTTGCTGCAGCAATCATCAAAGTCTTTGTCGCCCACTCCGCAAGTTCCTTGACAACATTGTATGTCGCATACCCCATATGAGATCCATAATTCCCATATTCTTCCATAATTTCAGATTCGTCGCGCACGCTAAAACATGAACTGGGTACTTCAGCGGCGTTACACCACAAAGGCAACTTTGGCGCAGGTTGCACCTCTGAGGGAATTTGCAAATACTCTACAACTACCTCCTCTGGCTTCTCCGAACATAAAGAACTATCACCACTTTCATACCTTCTCAATACGCTGCGTATTGCATCTTGATTTGCATCAGTGATATTGAGTGGTGTGTAGAGCCAGTTTTTGACAGTTCCCGTTGACTTTCGGATATTCAAAGCTAGCCACTTGGCCGATTTACCATGTTCTTGCAGCCACTCTCTTACCAAATTTTTAAAATCACGCAACGCGTCTTCTCTACTCTGCTGGGTCATCATGTTCATTAGGAGCTCCACCCACAGAATACCAGCTTGTCTGAGTAGAGTCAACACAAAATGTAAGTCATTCTTAAAATTTATGTTGCCTTTCTATCACATTTGACATATATAGAACACATGACCCACAAAGTCACAAATGCATCAAGGAAGCACAGAAAGAAAAAGCAACTAGCGCATTCCTCTAATGACAAAGCCTATAAGACGCGAATTGCCCAACAAAGGGGCAACAAGCCTCAATGGGAGAAAACAGTTCAATCAGCTAAACAGTTTGCTTCTTGGTTACAAAGACACCCCATCTCGGGGCTTATTCTTCTTCTAGTCGTTGCAGCTTGCACTTTTGTCTATAAATATTTCGCACTAGTCGAAAAAATCACAACCTGTCAACAAACAACGATTGAAAAAATGTTAGAAAATCAACAAGGCCGACGAAAATAAATCACTTGCGTCTAATCTGCATAATATGCTAGAATACCCGAGAACGATGAGAGACTGTGCAAGTCACAGAAATGAAGAAAATAGCTATGTCCATCACTGAACTTCAAAAGCAGACAAACGCAAACATTCAGGCGAAAGCCAATCTTATCTGGGAAATTGCCACCCACCTGGTGGGGCTGTTCAAGCCGCACGAATACGGCAAGGTCATTCTTCCCATGACAGTGCTGAAGCGTTTTGATGACGCTCTGAAGCCAACGAAAGCAGCTGTTGTGGAGATGTCGAAAAAGCTCGATACTCAGCAGGTTGAAGGTGTTATCCGTGATGGTATCCTGTGTAATGTCTCCGGTTATGATTTTTACAACACCAGCAATTTTGACTTTGCCCGATTGATTGCAGATCCTGATAATGTGGAGAGCAACTTCGATGCCTACCTGAAAGGCTTCTCTTCCAACATCAAGGACATCATCGAGAATTTCGACTTTGCCAGCACCGTCAACCTTATGGTCAAAGGCGGCGTGCTGTTCCTGACCTTGCAGGAGTTCAACTCGGCAAAGGCTGATATGTCCCCAGAGAAAATCACCTCTGCCGACATGGGCTACATCTTCGAAGAGCTTATCCGTAAGTTCTCAGAATCCTACGATGAACAGGCCGGTGCTCACTTCACCAGCCGTGATATCATCTACCTCATGACCGAGCTCCTGGTGGCTCCCGAAAAGGCAGAGATTGTAGCCGAGGGATGCACCAAGACGGCTTACGACATGGCCATGGGCACCTCCCAGATGCTCGGCTGTCTGACTGAGCGTCTGCAATCCATCAGCGCGGATGCCACGCTGACCTGTTTCGGCCAGGAGTTCAACCCGGAAACCTACGCTATCGCCAAGGCCGATATGCTTATCAAAGGCGGTAATGCCTCCGGCATGAAGTTTGGCGACACGCTGAGCGAGGATGCTTTCACCGGCTATGAGTTCGACTACATCATCTCCAACCCGCCGTTCGGTATTGACTGGAAACGCGAGAAGTCTCAGGTCGAGAACGAAGCCAAACAAGGCTACGATGGACGCTTCGGCCCCGGGTTACCCGCTATTTCAGATGGTCAGCTGCTCTTCATGCTCAACGGCGTGAAGAAGATGAAGGAAGGCTCCGGCAGAATGGCTATCATTCAGAACGGCTCCTCCCTGTTTACGGGCGATGCCGGCTCCGGTGCTTCCGAGATTCGCCGCTACGTGCTCGAGGGTGACATGGTGGAGGCCATCATCCAGCTGCCCACCGACCTGTTCTATAACACCGGCATTTCCACCTACATCTGGCTGCTGAGCAAGGGCAAGCCCATGCACCGCAGCGGTAAGGTACAGTTGATTGACGCCAGCAAGTGCTTTACCAAGCGCCGCAAGAATATCGGCTCCAAGCGTGTGGATCTGGACGATGCCTGCATCGACCTTATCCTCCGCGCCTACGAGGAATTCACGGATGAGATCTACGAGGAAGGTGGTCTTGTGGTAGAGTCCAAGGTATTTGATAACAGCTACTTTGGTTTCACCAAGGTTACAGTCGAAACCGCACAGGTGGATGACTCCGGCAAGCCTCTGTTGAAGCGTGGCAGGAAGCAGCCGGTCAAGGGCGCTTCCGATACGGAGATTATCCCCCTGTCCGAGGATATCGAGGCCTACATCGCAAAGAATGTGCTGCCCTATAACCCGCATGCCTACATCGACCCGGCAAAGGACAAAATCGGCTACGAAGTCCCCTTCACCCGCCTGTTCTATAAGTTCGTAGCCCCGCCGTCTTCCGATTCTATTTTTGAGGAAATCAAGGAGCTGGAAGCAGAGGAAACTAAGCTGATGATGGAGTTGTTCGGCCATGAATGATGAAATACCATATACCGGTACATTGCCAACACACTGGAGAGTGATTCAAAATCGCTTTTTATTCTATTACGAGGGACAAAAAGTTGGCGATGCTTATAATAATTATCAGCTTCTATCATTAACCACAAGCGGAGTTAAGAAACGAGACATTAACTCCAGTGGGGGGAAAGTACCGGCATCCTATGATAACTATCAGACAGTAAAAAGAGGTCAGTTAGTATTTTGCTTATTCGACTTAGATTGCTCTGCTGTGTTCTCGGGAATTTCTAACTATGACGGAATGATAACATCCGCATACGATGTCTATTCTTGCAATGAAAAGATGAACAACGGATACTCCGATTACTGGTTTAAGTATGTATTTTCTAACCGATACTATAAGATGTTTTCCAAAAGTATTCGGTATACCATCACGGGAGAAATGTTTCGTTCATTGAAAACACCGGTCCCTCCCATAGAAGAACAAAGAAGCATAAGTAATTTCTTACTGAATCAAGAAAACAAAATCGATACCCTCATCCAGAACGTCCAGACGCAGATTGAAAAGCTGAAGGCCTACAAGCAGAGCTTGATTACTGAGGTTGTTACCAAGGGGCTTGATCCCACCGTACCGATGAAGAATAGCGGCGTTGATTACCTTGGCCGTATACCTATTGGCTGGTCAATAATTTCTATTGGGCAAGCTTTTATTTATGTAGGTGGGTTTGCTTTCAAAAGCGAGCTATTCTCTCTCGATAAGTCAAAATATCAAGTTCTCCGTATCGGCAATGTAAAGAACGACAATCTGATTTTGGATAATAAACAGATTTATATAGATGAAAGTAGTGCGGAGTTTGCGAAATCGGCGAAGGTCCGACCAGACGATATCTTGTTTACCATGACGGGAACAAAGGGTAAACAAGACTATTTTTATACAGTGCTTGTTAATGAGAAGCATATGGTCAACAAACACCTATTCATCAATCAACGAGTAGGTATATTCAGGCAAAGAAGCAATAGGATAAAAATGAGCTTTGCAAACTATATACTGAAAGAGAAAAGGATATTAGATTATATATTTCTAAGTGAAACAGGGACTGCAAATCAAGGTAATCTAGGAATAGAAAATATTGCAAGAACTAAGTTATACCTTCCTTCTTTAGAAGAGCAGGAAGAGATAGTTATCTATTTGGATAAAAAGAGCTCACAAATCGACCGACTCATCGCAATCAAACAGGCTAAAATCGAAAAATTGGAACAGTACAAGCGTTCCCTCATATATGAATACGTCACCGGGAAAAAGGAGGTAGTATAATGGACAAGAGCGAAAAACGATTTGAGCGGGATATAGAATCCTTTTTGATCTCCTCGGCAGGTGGCTACACCCAATTCAAGGGGCAGGATACGGCGGGCAACTGGGTATGCACCCGGGAACACGATGTAGCCAAGTGTATCTACATGGATGTGCTCTGCGAGTTCATCGCCAAGACCCAGCCCAAAGAATGGGCCAAGTACACCAAATACTACGGCGACGCAGCAGCGGATAAACTGTACCACCGGCTGGAGACCACCATCTCGAACCAGGGCGTGCTGTTCGTACTCCGCAATGGCATTGAAGACATGGGCTGCAAGCTGAAGGTGTGCTACTTCCAGCCGGAGTCCAATTTGAACCCTGTTGATGCAGAGCGTTACGCTGCCAACATACTCGGCTGTGCACGCCAGTTCCGCTACTCCACGGGCAATACCAATACCATCGACATGGTATTATCCGTCAACGGTATCCCCGTGGTGGCCCTGGAGCTGAAAAACCAGCTGACCGGGCAGAACTACGTATGCGTCATCAACCAGTATAAGGAAGACCGCAGCGCTAAGGAGTTTGCCTTCCGCCTGAATCACCGCTTCCTGGTCTACTTTGCCGTAGACCTTTACGAAGCATGGATGACCACGCAACTGGCAAACGGCAAGACGCGTTTCCAGCCCTTTAACCAGGGCTCCAACGGTGCCGGTGTGACCGGCGGTGCAGGCAACCCGGAGAACCCGGACGGTTACGCTACCAGCTATCTGTGGGAAGAAGTGCTCCAGCGCGACAGCCTGCTTGACCTCATTAAGCGTTTCATTTCCTTTGTGAAAGAAAAGGAGGAAGTGGTGGGCAAGAATGGAGTCAGCAAGACAGTAACCAAGGAGAAGATGATTTTCCCGCGCTACCACCAGTACGATGTGGTGCGTAAAATCATGGCTGATGTACGCCGGGACGGAGTGGGCACCAACTATCTGATTCAGCATTCTGCCGGCTCCGGCAAATCAAACTCCATTGCATGGATTGCGTACCGCCTGGCCTCTGTACACAATGCTCAGAACAAGGGGCTATTTGATTCCGTTATCGTCGTCACCAACCGCGTGGTGCTGGACGGTCAGCTTCAGGACACCATCAACAGCTTTGAGCACAAGGCCGGGCTGGTGGAGGCGATTGACGACAAGAAGAACTCCCGCAACCTAGCCGATGCCATCAACGACAAGAAACGCATCATCATCTGTACTATCCAGAAGTTCCTCTTCGCCAAAAAGGATATGGAGAAATTCCGGGGACGCAATTTCGCTATCATCATCGATGAAGCCCACCAGGGACAGAACGGTGAAAGCGCCAAATCGCTTCGCCGCAGTCTGATTGATATTGGCGTAGCTATTAAGGAATATGCCGAGGATGCCGGAATTGAAGAAGAAGAAATAGATCTGACGGACGAATACATCAACGCCGTTATCGGCCAGGGCAGACACGATAACCAGTCATTCTTTGCATTCACCGCCACCCCGAAAGCGCAGACGCTAGAATCCTTCGGCACCGTTGTTGGCCGCACCCCGGAGGGCGAGCCTGTCAAGGCTCCGTTCCATGTGTATTCCACGCGTCAGGCCATTGAGGAAGGCTACATTCAAGATGTCCTTTCCAACTACGTGACGGTAAAAGAGGCGTTCCAACTGGTTCGCATATCTGAGGATAATCCGAAGTTGATCGAAGGTCAGGCGGCACGCGCACTGTTCAAATACTACAAGCAGCACGGCTATACGATTGCTCAGAAAACGGAAATGATCATGACCAATTTCCTGGAGAACTGCCGCTACCAGATTGACGGCAAGGGTAAGGCCATGGTCGTGGCCGACAGCCGCGCCAATGCTGTGCGTTATTACCTCGCTATCAAGAAATACATTGAGGAGCACGCCGAGGAGTGTGCGGGGAGCGATGTTATGGTTGCTTTCTCCGGAGAAGTGAAGCTCGATGACTATCCCAGCGACAAGCCGTTCACCGAAGCATCCATGAATCTGGACGAGAACGGCAAGTACATCACCACCGATAAGAAGTTCCGCAAGGCATTCCACAGCAGCCAATACAATATTCTGGTTGTTGCTAACAAGTACCAGACCGGCTTTGACGAACCGCTGCTCCACTCCATGTATGTGGACAAGAAATTGCGCGACGTGACCGCCGTGCAGACCCTCTCCCGCCTGAACAGAACCACCGCAAGCAAGAACAGCACCTTTGTGATGGACTTTGAGAACACCGAGCAGGACATCAAGGATGCATTCCTGCCGTACTATGAAACCACCACGATGGAAGGCAGCACGGATGTGAACCAAGTCTATGACCTGAGGAACAAACTCGCTGAACTTACGCTCTACAACCACGATGATGTAGAGATCTTCAATAAGTACATGAAGACTCAATCAGGCAAAGCGCAGGATGCCGGCGCTCTAGGCAGGTTGGCTGGCATGTTCCGCCCCGTCATCGCCCGCTATATGGAGTTGAACTCAGATGAGCGCTATGCCGCCCGGGACTATGTGAAAAAATTCAATAAGGCATACGCTTTTGTGACCCAGCTGGTACGCCTTCATGATCAGGATTTGTTCAACGAATACCAGTACACGCTGCACCTCGTCCGACTCCTCCCCAAGGTAGATGATGAGACGAACGGCAATATTGAGGACAAGATCAAGCTGGAATACGCATCCCTTGAGGAAAGCTTCCGTGGAGCAATCACCCTGAACGAAAAGCCCCCTGTATTCAAGCCTACCGGACCGACGCCTCCGAAAGTTCCTGTCAAAAAGAAGGACACTCTCCAGAGCATTATCGACAAGGTAAATGAACGCTTCAGCGGCAAATTCACCGATGCCGACCGGGTCATCATCGAGGGCATTTACCAGATGTTCATGAGGGATGCAGAGGTTAAAAAGTTCCGCAAATATGCCAGAGACAATAGCACCGAGATGTTTGTGCAATCCCTGTTCCCGGATAAGTTCAAAAGCATCGTTACCCAGTGCTTCATGGAAAATAAAATATCATTCGATAAGCTGTTCAGCGATCCTGACTTCTATCAAAAAGTGCAGGAAGCCATGGCTAACGAATTGTATAAGGCATTACGGAAGAATTGAGAGCACACAATTGACAATTCAACGCGCGCAGCTACTATCGAGTCATTAAATAGTGTGTAGATAAACAATTCATCTGAAACGCTCCCATCTCGTGGGAGCGTTTCTATTTGGGGACGAGACGAGGAACTTAAGTCGACAATCATCATTCAAAAAGAGCCCATGCAGAGCAGAAAATCAACAATAGCAGTAATTCGTTTATTATAAATAGTGTACAAACTCTTCACCACATAATCAGCAGGAACTTTGAGCAAAAATTGCACATAATCGGCAGGAATCCGTCTCTGCATGCATGCTTCGCCGTGACAAGCAATGAAATTACACGGGCAAAGCCCGTGTATGAAATCCGCCCGGTAGGCGTATGAAAGCGCGGCGTCGCCGCGCATGAAATACCGCCTGACGGCGGTACGAAAGCGGCACGTTGCGCCGCAAGCTTCACCACAACAGCTCGGATTTAATGAAGGGGGCGGCGGGTGATTTGGCGCGGGAGGGCTGGCGGACGGAGCCCTGGGCGTGATGGGGGTGATATATTTTATGCAAATTTAAGATTGAATCTTGAATTTGCATAAAAATAATGCTACTGTATGGGCATGGCGAGCAGGAAGATAATCGAGCGCGATGCGAGTGCTAACATACTGGAGGCAGCCAGCATGTAT
>JAZOTV010000184.1:0-3282 GCA_045657815.1 Akkermansia sp. | reverse complement strand
GACCATCAGCATGCCGGACTTGTTCTCCGGCTCGGCAGTCTCCAGAGCCTTCTCGACCACGGCCAGAGCTTCCCCGGCCGTGACAGCGCTGTTCAGCTGCTCGCTCAGAGCGTTGCGCTGAGCCTCGACACGTGCCAGACGGGCCATACCCGTGGTATCCTGCGGGTCAAGAGCCACGATGCGGTCACGAAGGGAGGCGGCATTGCCCTGCAGCCCCTCAGGCAGGCTCTTGTAGGCCTGCACCAGGGAGGCCAGCTGCTCGGCACCCTGCTGGGTTTCAGCCTGCTTCAGCAGAGCAGCCGTAGCCAGAGCGGCATCCAGCGACTTGGCGGCGGCATCCACGCTTTCGCGGTAGCCACCGAAACCACCAGCCAGCTCACCCTGCGGGGTGATCACCAGAATAGTCGGGAACCCGGAAACACCGTACTGATTGCAAATTTCCTCATTACGGGCGCGCAGCCTGGCATCGAACTTGGGATTCTGGGGCAGGTCCACCTCCAGCAGCACAAATTTATCCTTGGCATAGGCCTCGAACGCGGGGGTATCCAGCACCTGCTTGCGCAGGCGGATGCACCAGCCGCACCAGTCGGAACCGGTGAAATCGATAAGCACAGCCTTATTCTCGGCAGCGGCCTTAGCTTTGGCAGCCTCCAGATCCGTCATCCACTCGGCAGCCCAGGCCGGGGCCATTGTGGCCAGCATGAGCAGAGCACAAAGAGTTTTCTTGAACATGCGGACATTTTAGCAGATTCCCCACCGGATTCGCAAGCGTAAACTCTGACACGCAAGGCAGATGGAACTGAGCAGAATGCAGAAAACAGCCTGACGGCAGCGCGAGCCGGAGAAGAAAATCGCCCCGGAAAGCAGCCTGAGCAGCTTCCCGGGGCTTTTGCATGTCCATTCCTACAGGTTATAATATCAGAATTTGAAGACACCCTGCATCTGGAGCACCACGGCGCCATCCTTATCCGTGGCATGCACGGGGTTGAAGATGTACTGCACATCAGGCTGCAGGAAGAAGGTGGGAGTAAGCTGCACCACAGCGCTGAGCTCCAGGCCGTACTCATCCTTGTGCTCCACAGGCTTCTCAGAGGAAGCTGCGCGCTCCCAGAGGAAGCCGAAGGAGATATTCTCGTTGTTGCTACGGCTGCCCCAGCCCGCATGGGTGAAGGGAGACTGAAGCATCAGCCCAGCCGTGGCGCAGCATTTCACACCGCTAAGGCGGCTGGCATCCTGCCCCATGTAACCGGCACGGGTAAAGAAGCCCAGGCGGGAGTTCCGGCCCAGCTGCTGCTGGATATTGATACCACAGCCAGCCCCCGCCTTACCCTCGTGCTCCACCACGGTGCCCTGCAGGCGGTAAGTACCGGCACCCATTCCCATGGCATCCTCGAACACGAAGCCCAGTTCACCCACATGGGCCCAGTAGTTGCTGCTGAGGTCGCTGAAGGGGTTCTGGTTCACGCCGGTGTTCGTGCTGCCAGTGGCATACATGGCATAGAAATTGTGGCAGGGCTGCCAGGCGGTAAGGAAGCCGAAATTGGCCCAGGTGAGCGGCAGGCAGGGATTATATGCAAAGCTCTGGTTCATAAGTCCGCCGGCCCAGGATGGGGAGTAGGCGTTCTGGTCAAAGTAGTTGCTCAGATCCAGCGTGCCCAGCATGGCCACCCACTTGCCATCGAACCCGCTGTAGCCCAGTGCCAGCTGCGGCAGGAACACACCATTGCCCCCGCGGAGGCAGCCCTGCGGATTACTCAGGCTGCCCAGGCTCTGCTGGGCGCTGCTGCGGCGCTCCGTGAAATTCGTACCGGGGCCCCAGTCGGCCTCAAAGGTAAGGAACACGCCCTGGCTGTTGTCGCAATCCTTAGCCAGGAACCAGGTGCCCGTGGTGGAGAAGTTGAAGGAGGAGAAATCACCCCGGTGACCGCGGGGACTGGGCTTCACCGAGGTGAAGTTATAGGAGGCGGTCATATCATACTGCAGGCCATACTGGCTCAGCGCGCGCTTGACCCACTGGGCAGAGGTGGAGACCATATCCTGGTTCATGATTTCGCAGGGTTCGGCGCAGGTGTTGCCCGGCACGAAGAGCGAATCCAGATACGGCATGAATTTCTGCGGTGTAGCCGGCATGAAGCGCCAGCCCCGGCAGGGCGCCTTGGTGGTATCCGTATCGTGGTTGCGGGTCTGGTGCAGCACCTGGGCCCGGGTGGGCACACCGGCATGGCGGCGGGTGAGCTGGTCCTGCGGGGCCATGGTGCGCTGCAAGCTCACCGGCACCTCGTCCACCTCCAGAAACACCGCATCCCAGCCCCAGGCTGTATCCAGATAGCCGCTGGGCTCCTGTGCCCCGGCACTACCGGCCACTGCTGTGGCCGCCAACATGTAGCAGAGTGATTTCGCTTTCATGGTTGCGGGTGTAGACACCTACCTGCCCCACAACGGTTTGAAAACAAGTAGAAGTACCCCAGAGCCACCGCACACCATGCTGCCACCGCCTCACGCTGAGAGCCCGCGCAAGCGGGCTCTGCAATCACAGCTCCGGTGCTGCAAATGATTGATAATGCAATTTATGAAGCCGCTGATTCCATTCGGAGCAAGAAACATCAAATCACTCCACCATACCCTGCTGCTGCAGGAGGGCATCCGGGTTCGGGTCGCGGCCCATGAAATCGCGGAAGGACTCGCGCTCCGGTCGGCTGCCGCCGGTTTTGAGCACAGCGCGGCGGAACGCTGCCCCGGTACCCGCATTCGTGGGCCCCTCTTTCTCGAACCGGGTAAAGGCATCTGCTGCCAGCACCTCAGCCCACTTGTAGGAATAATACCCCGCGGCATATCCACCGGAAATGCAGTGGGAAAGGCTACGCATCACCGAGGGAGACGGCGTGGTGAGCGGCAGGTTCCAGGGATCCAGCAGCTCGCGGCTGGCGGCATCCAGATTCCGCCCGCGGAACTTGCTCTCATAGTTGATGTGCATCTCCAGGTCAAGCTTCGCCATGCGCAGCTGGGACATCATATCAAAACCCGGCAGGAAGAAACGGCTTTTCTGCAGCTTCACCAGCATATCCGCCGGCATGGGTTCATCTGTCTCCCAATGGCGGGCATAGGACATCACCCCCTCGGGAATCCACACCCAGTTCTCATTCATCTGGCTGGGCAGCTCCACAAAATCGCGAGCCACACGGGTGCCGGTGTGGGAATACAGCTCCACATCGCTCAGCATGCTGTGCAGCGCATGCCCGAACTCATGAAAAAGCGTGAGCACATCCATGTGCGTGAACAGGG
>JAZOTV010000183.1:0-10683 GCA_045657815.1 Akkermansia sp. | reverse complement strand
AGCACAGCGGCATGATGATTGTGCTGCTCACCCACTGGAACGAACGCCAGGACCCGGAGATGCACGCCAGCCGCATTGCTGAGCGCATCAACGCCGCCTGTGCCGACATTCCCCAGGCCAGCATCACCGCCGTCACCCCGCCCGCCATCCGTGGTCTGGGTATTGCCGGCGGTGTATCGGCCGTGCTCCAGGTTTCCGGCGATGCCACCCCGCAGGACCTCGGTCTCGCGGTCAAGGAGGTGGAGGAGCGCCTCAAGGCCCGCCAGGACCTCGTCTCGCGCACCCGCAGTGAATACGATGCCGAAACCCCGCAGATTCATCTCGAAATCAACCGTGAGAAGGCCCAGTCGCTCAACATCCCGGTGGATTCCATCTTCCGCACGCTGCAGAGCGTAATGGCCTCCTCCTATGTGAATGACTTCACGCTGAACGGATTCAACTTCAAGGTGCAGATTCAGGGCGGCACGAATGACCGCCGTACGGCAGATGACATCCTGAACCAGATGGTGCGCAACGAAAAGGGCGAGATGGTTCCCCTCTCCGCCGTGTGCTCCCTGTCCTACCGCATGGGTCCGGGCCGCTACAACCGCTTCAACCAGTATATGAGCGCAGATATCTCCGTAACCCCGGCCATGGGTGTGGGCTCCGGCCAGATTATGCAGCTCATCGAGCAGACCATTGCCGACATGAACCAGGAGGAAAAGGCAAACGGCCGCAACCTGCTCTGGGAAGTGAGCTGGAAGGACCTCTCCTACCAGGAACGCCAGAACGATGGCAAGATCGGCCCGCTGATTGCCATGGCCATGATTTTTGCCTACCTCTTCCTGGTGGCTCAGTATGAGAGCTGGACCACCCCCGTGCCCGTGATGCTCTCCGTGAGCGTAGCCACCCTGGGTGCCCTGATGGGTGCGCAGCTGTTCGGGCTGAGCATGTCCATCTACGTGCAGCTGGGTCTGCTCATGCTCATTGGTCTGGCCGCCAAGAATGCCATTCTCATGGTAGAGTTCAGCAAGGAGGACCACGCCACCGGCACCCCGGTGAAGCAGGCAGCCATCAACGGTGCCCGCATGCGCTACCGCGCTGTGCTCATGACGGCAGTGTCCTTCCTATTCGGTGTGTTCCCGCTTGTTGTGGCCACCGGCTCCGGCGCTGCCAGCCGTATAGAAATCGGTGTGACAACCTTCTGCGGCATGCTGCTGGCCACGGTATTCGGTATCTTCATGGTGCCGGGCCTCTACTCGATGTTCGCCCGCATGCGCGACTGGACAGCAGCCAGAGTACGCGGTGAAAAAATGCCGTAATTCCCCCTTCTCCCCGTTTCATTAACCGCCGGGTGCCACCCGGCGGTCTTTTTTTTCACTTCCGGGGCATTTTTGCCCCTTCATCTTCCATTTTAGAAAGAATGTTGCTTGCAAGATGAACACAAATAGCGTATAATGTGCGCGTATGAAAAAGATTTATCTCCTTTTCTTGTCCGCAGGGCTTTTCAACTGTGCCTGCCAGCAGGCACCGCGCCCCATTGTGCAAACGGAGGTTCCCGTGTACAAGACATCCAAGCCCACACTTACCCCCGTGAGCGGCCCTGAGGCTAAGGAATGGGATATCGTTGACCGCACAAAGGCGGTAGAGAAATACCAGGCTATACCGACCAAGGATAAACAGCTTCTTTTCGAAACTGTTGCCCGGGTCTATTCCAAGCTCTCCTCCAAGAACACATATAGCTGCGATGCCATCAACACCGGCATCTGGAAAGAGCTAACCGATAAGGGCATTGATCTCAGCTTCGGTGAACCTGCCTCCGACTGGCACCCCTACCTGATGTATATCCAGCCGATTGTTGTTGCAGAAATGACCGATATCTACCTCAAGGCAGACAAGGAAGTCATCTCCACCAAAGAGCTGAGAACCTGGCAGAAGGCCATTTGCAACTACATCAACGCCCGCCCGGATAACATGACCATGGCCATCTTCCTGAACAAGCGCGAGGCGCTCCGCCAGGCAGGCGTTATCATCAGCGAGGCTGATGGGGGATACAAGGCAAAATCCAAGCGCATCAACTGGCGCAAATACCGCGCCTCTCTCCAGAAGTAAGAATCGCACCCCTTTTCTGAAAACTCACACCCCTGGTTCTCCGGAACCAGGGGTGCTTTATCATTTGGAAATCCCGGTTGACAACCTGCTATTTAAGGGTGCCGAATTCACCTGCTGGGCTTGCGGCGCCCGTGGGATTCATCATTCCACTCCGCAGATTCGTATTTGGTGCGGCAAAGCACCTCCAGTTCTTCACTGAAGCCCCGGTAGGGCTCCTCCCCGGCCACCACATGCACCACAGGTGCCAGAGCCGCCGCCAGGCGCTCCGGCCAGCCCTCCCGGGGCTCACACTGCTGAATGAGGCCCTGATGCAGCACGGCGCCCTTATAGCGGCGCTGGCCGGCACCTGCGAGCTTCTGACCAGCAGCGTCCACAATATCACTCTTCACCGGGCTGGCCCAGCAGGCGCGGCCGCCATCCGGGGCATCCTCGGTAAGCAGCGTGCACACCACCCCGCTTTGCTGCAAGGCAGTGGCCAGCGCACCATGAATCCACAAATAAAGCTGGTCTGCAGAGGGATACATCACCCCCTCCTGCCCGGGCAAGGTAACTGTGTAGGTATAACCAATGCGGTGGTCCACAATACCACCACCCGTCCAGCGGCGGATATATTCCTCCGCCCCGGGGAAAATGGACGCAGCCTCCGTTGCGGTGTCAAAATATCCAAAGCTGACGGCGCTGCGCTCCCAGGTGTATATCCGGAGCCAGGCCTCGCTGCGGCGGCTCAACAGCTCATCTGCAGCCATATTGGCATATCCGCTGCGGGGAACCGGGTCAATCCAAAGCGTGATGGCTCCGGGGAGCACATCACGCTGCTGAGTCTGCATCTGCATAACAGAAAAATACTTTATGATATCAGAGCGGCTGCGGAAGGGCCACCATGCGTGAATACGAACGCGTATACTTCGCAAAGAAATCCGCCATCTTCCTGGGAGCGCGGCGGCGCCCCTGACGAATCTGCTCCACCATAGCCACGCCCTCCTCAGTCAGCACAGTAATGGAAAGAGTGGCAGAGTCGATACGGGCATTCTGGTAGGTGTTGCCACCGGCCTCAATGCGGTCTCCATACACAGCAACCTTGTTATCACGGCGGTTGGAAGCCACAATGGGAATGCTCACCACATCATAACTCACGCGGCCTTTCTCTGCGTCTGCCTTCGAGTTGGAATAGCGGATGCTGAAAGTGATATTCAGCTCCATGATATTTTCGCAGAGGAAGTTTTCATTCTTCTCATCATCCCTCTCGAAGCGTACATAGGCGGATTCCAGGTTCTCCTTACCCAGCAGGTTCTCAAATGTGGTGCGGGGCGGAATCACATGACGATACAGTGAGAACAGGGGGAACACACCACCTTCCTTGCCATCTGCCCCAGGCACATTCAGAATCTGGTCTCGGTACATGAGGCGGTAGCCGATTGCATTCACATCGCCCTGGGTTTCGCGGTTATGTGCACGAGCCGTGCGGAAATTCTTACGCAGAGAAGTACTGGAACTCACAGACGGGTTACGATCCGGAGCGCAGGCAAAGAACACGCACTGGGCAGAGCGGGGAATGTTCAGCCCCTTGGGCACATTGGACATACTCTCATCTGCCTTGGCAAAAAGCCACTGGTACTTGTTGTCATGCCCACGCATCTGGAAGGACTCAAAATCGCGGCTGAGCGCCTGCAGCGCAGCGCGGGAACGGGAAGAGGTGCTCACATCCTCACTCACAGCCTTCCAGAGGTCAATACTCTGGTTAGTGAGCGACATAATCACCCACACCAGCATGGCTGTAATGGCCATTGCCGTCATGAGCTCAACAAGCGTGAAACCACGGCGGAAGTTATGCTTTCCAAGTTTCATGGTAGAATTCGGAGTAAAGAAGGAAAATTAGCGGCGGAAAGAAAGATTGGCAGAGAAGAGCGGGCGGCCCAGCTTTTTCCAGGTCTTACCCTTGTAGCGCGCCGGGTTGGGCGGAGACATGTGATAAAACTCTGCGCGGCAGAACAACACACCACCCCAGGCATCGCGCTGCCCGGCCTGTGAAACATACTGCTCCGGGCTGGCGGCCTGAGCCACCACACCGGGGGCGTTCACCATGCGGTATTCGCCATCGGACTTATGTTCCAGCTGGGTCAGCTTCACCAGGAACACCGGCCCCACGGCATCGCGGATATCATCGCGATGCACCGGGTCATCCATGGGGCAGGCAATGGACACCAGCTGCATATCCTTGCCCGGCACACTCTTACCTGCGGGAACGGCGGGATATGAGCCATCCTTACGTGCAGGCTTGGACAAATCTGCGCGGTAGGAGAACACCACAATGGAGCTGCTCGGGCGAGCACTCTTCTTGAGCCAGTAGAACCCCTTATCAAAGGTGGTAAGATACTGGTTCTCGTTGGAGGAGGTGGCACTGCTGTCTGCCTGCTCATCTGCACGCAGCACGCTGAGCTCTGCCCGGAGAATACCGGTAATGCGCTCTGACTCCTGGCGGGTGAGCGCCTGGCGTACCAGCCCGCGGGCCGGTACGAACACAGTCAGGAAAATGGACAACAGAACACCCACCAGCGCTATGGCCAGCAGGGTCTCCATCAGAGTGAACCCACAAACACGAGAAGAGAGGAACTTTTTCATATCAGCAAATCGTATATTCTGCATTATTGAACATCGCGGAACACCTGGTCATCTGTGCGGAGCAGGCTCACATCACCCGAAGGCCACAGGCAGATACCCCTGGCACCGGCGGGGCGCACCACACGGCCATCCTTGATAGTATCACGGGGCACAATGCCGTCTGCCTCGTGGCGGCCGCGTCCGGGGCGGCCATTAATCAGCACCAGACGCTGCGGACAAGTCAGGTTGAGCGGGTCTGCCATGGGCGCCACGAAACGACCTTTCTCATCAAACTCAACGTAATAAATGCGGGTCTGACCACGCCCCGGCAGGCGAGTCACGCCCTCACCAATCATGGAACCCACGGCACCGCCTTCGCGCGGCAGCGGCTTGCTGTACGTGGGAGAGAAAAACACACCGGGCGGCAGCGTCACGCCGGAAGAAGTGGATACCCACTTACCATCTGCCGCCACATCCGTGCCGTCAAAAGTACTCTTGCCATCATTCTTGCGGAACATCTGCACCGCCATGTAACGCAGGTGAATAGTGTCCGGCTTGTCATTCTTGGGGTCTGCCACGATAATCAGGCGGGTGTAGGTATCATTACCCTGAGCCGTGGCACGGGCCTCCATCACCATAGACTCCAGCAGATCCACACCGGACTCAATACCACGCCCCTTGCCGGCATCTCTCAACACACCGGCGGCCATAGTCATCACCACGGCCAGAATGGCAACCACCACGAGGAGTTCCACCAGTGTGAACCCCTTTTTAATCTGACGGCAAAACTTTTTCATATCCATTGCAAACGCTGCACGCGAAATTCCGAAACTATTCATAGCAGTTTTTCACCGCCGCTTCAATCTTTTTTTGCCGATGTCTGGCTTTTATGTCTCCTTTTTCGTTTTATGATTGACCTTTTCTGGAAAATAATGTACACGAGCGTCAGCAATGACCATCCTGCAATCACTTATCCTCGGCTTAGTTGAAGGCCTGACAGAATACCTCCCTGTCAGTTCCACCGGGCACCTTATCATCACCCAGTATCTGCTTGGGCTGAAGGAATCGGACGCGCTCAACGCCTACTCTGTCTGCATACAGAGTGGCGCCATTCTGGCCGTGCTTAACCTGTACTTTGCGCGCGTGAGGCAGATGTGGTCCGGCGTGTGGCACCCCGTGCAGAATGCCACAGGGTTCCGCCTGGCACTCAACCTGCTGCTGGGTTTTCTGCCGGCCATGGTCATCGGGTTTTTCCTGGCAGGCACCATCAAACACTATCTTTTCAACGCAGAAACCGTGCTCATCACCTGGGCGCTGGGCGGCGTGGCTATTCTCCTCTTTGTCCGCTACAACATGAAGCATGGCAAAGGGCGCAACCACCATGGCATTGAACTGGAGGATATGAACTGGCGGCAGGCCCTCGCAGTGGGCTTTATGCAGTGCATTGCCATGTGCCCGGGCACCAGCCGCAGTCTCATGACCATGCTGGGCGGGCTGATGGCAGGCCTCAGTATGGCCGCAGCCGTTGAATTCAGCTTCCTGCTGGGGCTTATCACCCTGACCGCTGCCACGGTATATGACTTCCTGAAATTCGGTAATTCAATGGTCAGCGAAATCGGCTGGAGCGCTATGATTGCCGGCACCTTCATGTCCTGGCTCAGCGCCATCATTGCCGTGAAATGGATGGTAGGCTACCTGAAGAAGCACGGACTCTCCCTCTTCGGGTGGTACCGCATCGGCGCGGCGGTGGTCATGCTGGTACTCATCCTGAACGGCCTGACGGTATAATACGCACTTTCTTCTTTTATTCTGCCGGTAATTGTGTACAATAACGTGCATAGAATCGGCATGAAACACATTAAGTCCCTACTCTTCTGCATTCTGGATAACGCACTGGCGTGGTTCACCCCCACCTGGCGCCGCAACGCGCGTGAAACAGTCGCAGCGCTGAACCGCTATGTGAACTTTAACCGCCACACGCTCACAGAAGAAACCATCAGCACCTGCAGCAGACACCGGGATGAACTTCTCCAGGCGCTGCAGAACTGGGACAAAGAAAACGCCGCCCGGCTGGTGAAGCTGGTGGAGGTGCAGTGCGGCGAAATGCCCGGCTTCAAACGCAATGCCGTCGTGGAAATCGTGGAATCCTTCCTCGTCATCATGGTCATCTTCCTGGGGCTGCGCACATATTATGTACAGCCGTTCCGAATTCCGACCGGTTCCATGCAACCCAGCCTGAACGGCATCATTGTGCACCCGGTAGAGGAACTTCCGGGCATGCCCAGGCGCATCTGGGACATGCTCACCCTGGGCAGCTCCTACATAGACGCAAAGGCAACGTCGGCCTGTACCCTGGTCAACATCGAGGACCACCCCAAATGGAAACTATTCACCGAAACCACGCTTACCTTCAGCGATGGCAGCAAAGTGAACATCCTCTCTGCCAAAGGCGCCGTCATGCAATACCTCAGAGAGCAGGGCAAATTCATTGAAACGCCCAACGGTATCCGCCTGGGCAGCTACCGCCCCGGCGAAACCATCATGCGCGCCCGGGTAGATGCCGGTGATATGATTCTGGTGAACCGCGTGGCCTACCACTTCCGCAAACCAGTGCGCGGCGAAACCTTTGTGTTCGATACCCGCGGCATCAACACCTCCATGCAGCCCCCCAGCACCCTGCGCATGACAGACCAGCAAGCCGGCACGCATTACATCAAACGCCTTTGCGGCCTGCCCGGCGATACGCTGCAGATTGCCTCACCCTTCCTGCTGGTGAATGGCAAAGCCGCCGGGGAACCCACCATTGCCCGCGTAGCAGCCGGGCAACCGCCCTATAATACAGAGGGCTATCAAGGGCTTCTGCGGCGCCAGAACCCGCTGGCCTACATGACCGAACGAGGCCCGGTGCGCCTGCAGAACACCACAGACCCCAACCGCCGCGAATACGCCGCACTGGGTGATAACACCACCAACTCGCTCGATTCCCGCTACTGGGGGCCGGTGCGGCAGTACAACATCGTCGGCCCGGCATGCTTCACCCTCTGGCCCTTCACCAGCCACTGGGGCAGCATTGAATAAGCCCCTCTCCGAATCCTTCCATTCAGCCCTCTCTCCACCACCATGTCTGAAGCAGATACCATTACCAGCAACGCCAAATCCAACCTGGCATTCACCCTCATGGATCTCCCGGAAGACCGCCGCCGCAACATGGCCCGGCTGTATGCCTTCTGCCGCATCGTGGACGATGTGGTGGATGAACCGGGCATGACCGCCGATGAGCGCCACGCCGCGCTCGACCGCTGGGAACAGATCATCACCTGCGCGGCAGCCCCCACAGAGGGCATCGAGTCCGAGGTACAGAAACTCATGCAGGAACTGCAGCTGGACCCCGCCCCGCTGCAGGAGCTCATCATAGGTTGCCGTGGAGATATTGCTCCCGTGCAGCCCGCAACCCGCAAGGAACTGCTGGCCTATGCCTACCGCGTGGCTTCCTGCGTGGGCATTTCCAGCGCCACTGTCATGGGCGCCTCTGCTGCCGCGCGGGATTACGCCATTGCCCTGGGCTACGCCCTGCAGTTGGTCAACATCCTGCGCGATGTTGCGGAAGACTGCCGGGAACACAACCGCATCTACCTGCCGGCAGATGATATGGCTCTCTTCGGAGTCACGGTGGATGACCTCTACAACCAGCGGTATAATTACCGCGTGCGCCAGCTCCTGGCTTATGAAGCCGCCCTGGCTGAAAAGTATTTCTGCGAATCTGAGGAGCTCTACCAGACACTTTCCGTAGAGGACCGCAACGCCCTCATTCCCGCGCAGGCTATGAGCCTGATTTACCACAATGTGCTGAAAAAAATGCAGGATGATGAATACCGCGTATTTGAACGCCGATACAGCGTGAACAACTTCCGGAAGCTCTGGTATCTGCTCCGGGCCCGCATCGGCTCCTTCGAGTTCCCCAGCGTTGCAGAGTGGTCCGCCCTGTACAATGAAAAAAAGGATTCGTAAAACTGCTTTTTTCTTGCCTTTCCCCCGCGCCACCTTTAGAATGACATAAGCAAGTCATGACTGATTCCTCCCTTACCTATCACGAGTTCGACGATTGTCTCTGGATTCGCTGCACCAGCCGCGGAAGCTTTGTCAACAGCCCGGCGCTCAAGACAATTTCTGAAAAATACATTGCACGCAATGGCCGGCTTATCGTGATTGACCTGGAAATCTGCCCCGGGGTGGACTCCACCTTCATGGGAACCATGGCAGGTCTTGCCCGCAAGATGACAGCCCAGTGCGGCTTCCTGCAGATTGCCTCTCCCACACGCCGCACCCGCGCCGCCATGGAGAGTCTGGGGCTGGACATGCTGGTAGACATTGACCCTGCAGATGCCGGCTGGCAGGCAGATATTGCAGACCGCCGGGCCCACCTTCAGCAGGGTAATTCCAAGGAAGCCGCTGCCGGCAACATGAATGAGCTGGACCGCACCCGCCACGTACTGGAGGCGCACAACACCCTGCGCTCCATGAACCACAAGAACAACGAAACGTTCGGCTACGTATGCGAAACGCTGGAGGAAGACCTCCTGCGGCACGAGGCCGACTTAGCAGACTGATGCCCGCCACCCGCCAGCACCTGGTTGAGCAATACAGGCAACTGCTGGCGGATGTCTATGCAGACTGCGCCGCAGCACCGCCCGCGCCGGAGCTTCCCCCGGAGCTCAGAATCCAGAGCTGGTGGGCCGCAGGTTCTCTGCCGAAAACAGGTGTCACCTTCCGCAATGGGCCGGTGCAGATTCTGGACACCGGCCGCTGGAACCGCCTTCCCGGGCCGGATTTCACCCATGCAGAGATTGAGCTGAACGGCACACGCCTGCGTGGCGACATTGAGATTGACCCCTGCGCCCAGGATTGGGAGCGCCACGGCCACGGTGCCAACCCGGATTTCGACAACGTGGTGCTGCATGTGGTGCTCACCCCGCCACCGCCCGGTTGGTACACCCGCAACAGCCAGCACCGCGATATTCCCCTGCTCTACCTGCCGCCGGAATGCTGGGCAGATGCCAGCCCCCGCAGCGCTGCAGATATTCCCCTGCCCCGCTGCCGCATGCCGCTGGCAGAGATGCCGCCGGAGCAGATTCAGAACATGCTGCTGGCCGCGTCCGCCTACCGCATGGAAAGCAAGCGCACACGCTTCCGCCAGCGCGCAGCCGCAGCAGGCACACGCCAGGCCTGGTATGAAGCCTGGGCCACCACCCTGGGCTACAGCGCAAACAAAGAGGCCATGCTCATGCTCGCCATGCGCTCCCCCATCAGCCGGCTCGGGCACCATAGTGAGGCCATTCTTCTGGGCACAGCCGGTTTCCTCTTCCCCACTCTGCCGGAAAACGCAGCTGCAGATGCCCGCCTATACCACCGCGGCGTGTGGGACACCTGGTGGATGCTCCGCAACCAACACGAACTGGCCCCGGAGCGCAGCCTTCCCTGGTGCAAAGCCCCCAGCCGCCCGCTGAACCACCCCCAGCGCAGAGTGGCGGCTCTGGCAGCCACCGTGCCGCACTGGGAGCGCATTCTCCCCCTGCTGAACGCCACCGGCGCCGCAGAGCTGAGCAAGCTTCTCAGCGGCCTCAGCCACCCCTTCTGGGACACCCATTACACCCTGAGCGCAGCCCCCATGAAAACCGCTGCAGCGCTTATCGGCCAGCCTCGCATTACAGATTTCCTCATCAACTTCGTCTATGCAAACGATGATGCCCCGCACGCGTGGGAAAGCTTCATCCGCCTGAAGCAGGGCCCCCTGCCCACCGGCATTGACCGCACAGCATGGCTTCTCTTCGGGGACCGCAGCGACCTCAAATCCATTCTGCGGCACGCCTATGCCCAGCAGGCACTCCTCCAGATTGATTCCGATTTCTGCGCACGCAACATATGCCTGGACTGCGCCTTCCCCGCGCAGCTCTGCCAGTGGGCGCACTGATGTTCCCCCGGGGCCTTCCCCACCCC
>JAZOTV010000182.1:0-21660 GCA_045657815.1 Akkermansia sp. | reverse complement strand
AGTTTCACTGATAAGCAACGCTTAGCAATTTCACCGACCGCAGGGAGATTTCACTTCGCACCCTGTGCGAAATAAATCCCAGCCTCAGATACCAGATTATAAAAATCCCAACAACCCAAGTCAGAGTAATTTACTCATAACACTGCCCAACAACCCAGCGGCGCATCTACGCCAAGTAGATGCGCCGCAACCTTTTGTAATCCCCAACTTCGACATGAAATCAGAATACAATAACAACAGCCGAAAGGCATATGTGAAGGCGATACTTAACACATACCTGCAGGGTAAGACAATTTCTTGCATAGCTCAGAAAATAGGTGTAAGTGCTGGTACTCTTTCCTCTTGGAAAAATGGACGAACTGTTCCGAATGAAGATAAGTGGAACAGGTGTGCCGCTGTCCTTGGGTTTGATCCCAGAGGTTTGTATACACCTACGGCTAATGAAGTGGATGATTTGTTTGAAACAACTCGCCAAGCAGCGGTTCGTATGGATGTTTCGGTTACAGAGATGATGAAAATGGGCCGAGAGGGTATTGTACATACTTTCAACCACGAACGGTTATACGACATTAGAGAGTTGAATGCAGTACTGGGAAAATCTAGGGCTGGAGCGTATGTGGCGGCATATCCGCTAGATTATGACCCTAATGAGGCAGATAGGATACTTGATTCTGTTGTAGAACGAGTGTTTGGACATTGTGATGAAGATGGGCAAGGGGCGTAATTATTATACCATTATGAAAAATAACAACCAAGAAAAGGAATGCGATGAAAATGCATCATCTGTCCTGATGTGGTCAAGCATGATAGGAGCGGTCATTCTTGTTGTGGTGGGAGTATGTGTGTACCCCTGTATTTTACGATTTCTCGTTGGTTGCAAGGATGTGAATATCCTCGGCCCATACGGTGATATGTATGGCCCTTTGAATCCTTTAGTTTCGGCGTTTGCCTTTATTGCCCTCGTCTATTCATTAAGCATGCAGCGGTATCAACTGAAACTCCAACGAAAAGACTTGCGGAATCAGCGTGAAGACTTGGCTCTTCAACGTAACGAGATGGAAAAACAGCGAGAGGTAAGTGAAGCTCAAACCCGGCAATTTGAAGCGCAGGTTAAGCTGGCAGAAAATGCGCAGAAAGTCGATGAATTGTATCGGCGCCTTTCGATTGCTGTTCAGTTAAGTGATAGCATTACTGTTTCTCATAAATGTGAGCGCAATGGTCAGTTTGTAGAGAGAATAAATGAAGTGGGACCTAGGGCAGTTAGAGATTTTCATATGCATATGTTACAAAGAATCTATTATCTCGAAAATAACAAACTTGCAATACAAGGGGATGAACATTTCTTTTTAGACCGATATGAGAATCTAGCGTGTTGGCATTGCGCAATGATGGATGTTTTGCAGTATGCTATCGATAATTTTGAACAGCCACTTGCGGAGAAATATGTTCGGACTATCATGTCTACATGTTCGAATCCGCATAAGTTCATGATTTATCTATATGCCGGCGCGGAAAATCATGTTGTTGGTCAGAAGATGAGACAATACTTACTTAGAATCGGCGCAATTGCTCGTCGTATTATACCTGATTTTATTGTGGATGAAGAATTTATAACCGAGTTTGACGATATGATGCGGTTATCAAGCAAATATGGAACAGAAGAGTAAAAATTTCCAACTTATGAGCAAAGATGTTGAAATAATAGTTTCGCCTAGACCTGAAGTAGCAGGCAAAATCACGCTATATAAGTATATTTCTTTAAAAGCTCTGGAGGGCCTTTTACGATTTGGCGACTTTAAGGTGAGTTATAGAAAGGACTGTAACGATCCTCAAGAAATGACACCTAGTGGTTATTTACCTCATCAAGAGAACATGTACTCTAATCGAGGTTTTCTATCTTTTACGACAAAATCTGATTGTGCTCCTCTATGGGGGAATTATGCTGATAAATATGCCGGTGCTTGTATTCAGTTTGAATTCGATTATTTTAAGTCAGAAAATCTAGAAAACGTGGAAGGAAATGAGCGTTATGTGTTCGAAAATCTCAAAGAAGTTACTTCGTTAGGTTTTGATGTGAAATATATCAAAGCATTTTTCGATGAGAATGATAAAATGCTGAAAACAAGCATATCTAGATATTTGCTTATCAGATGTATCTATCAGAAGGATAGGAAAAGAGTACAACATAATGGGATGGCGTTCTCTGAATCGCAGGCTAAAAAAGATGCTGCCATGTATTGGTGGCGTGTAATGTGCACAAAAGATGCAGATTGGGAATACGAGGATGAGTATAGACTACCATTGTCTCTCGTTGATGTTTCTCGTATAAATGATAGGTTCCCTCCGATGCTTTTTACAAATATACCAACACCATATATTCGAAAGATAATCTTAGGACCTGAATGCAAACTATCATGTCACGAAGTGGAAAATATGTTGCATTTAAGTAAGAAAAATATACATGATAATTTGTTGCCGGAAGATTTGTGTGTGATAAAAGCTCAGTATGCGCGAAAGTCCTACGCTTTGAATGTTTCCGGACTTAGTTGTCCTGAATACAGTAAAGAATGAGAGTTTGACTTTTAACTCTATGCAAGTGTAAAATTTTAGGGCTTATCTGATGTTTAAGGTAAGCCCTCTTTAATACAATCTTGTTTGCGCAAAAATTAGCTGCGTTTGAGTTTCAGCACATCTGCCAGCAGCTGTGCCACCAGTTCATCGATGCTGATGTTGGCAGTTGCTGCCCAGGTGGTGAGTAGAGGGGCAAGTTCATCGGGCTGGGTGACCGTAAGTCTCCATTGTGTTGTTCCATGAGATCGCCAATTCTCGCAGCTAGACGCGGGGATAAGGGCTTGGTGCCAGCTAGAACCGTCAGCTCCCATTACAGTTCCAGCATAATAATCCGAGACTGTATCTCCGTTAAATCATTGCGATATGCAATCCTTTGGAAGTTTCCGCACTCTTCCATTATCAACTCATCAGCCATGGAGGTGTTTTCTCTGGCAAACTCGTCCATTATCATTTTCTGCTGTTGCAGGGCATCATCCATGCTGTCAAAAGGACCGAGGCAATCCATGGATAGGACTCCTTCGAAATTCATGCTTGCATATTGGAGAATATAGCGTTCCATATCACTTGATTTTTCTGTAGATACCGCGGGTGGTAAATTCGATGAACCCTTTATCGCGCAGGAATTGAAGCTGCTGGCGGATTTTGGCTTCGATGTTGTTATTGTGGGGGTGCCTGGCTTTCAGATGCGGTACAAAGGAGTACATCTGTTCCAGTGTGAAGGTTGTGCCGAGTTGTTCGGTGCATTGGAGAACATCGAACAGCCAGCCGCGGCTTTCGATGCTCTTTGTCTGCAATGAATACACCTGGTTGTATTTTTTGCAGACCTCGTCTGCTTCGAGAACTACACCATTGCGGATGACTGGAATCTTGGCGGTTTCCGGAATCTTGCCCAGAAGAATGTTGCATCCTTCCCATCCGGCGCGTCTGGCGGTATCGGGAAGAGGTGTGCGCTTTTCGATGATTTCGGGGATAAAGAAGCATCTGGGGACGATGATGAGGTTGTTGACCTCGTACCTGTCATAGTGCAGGAAAAAGAAACTGGGGCTGTCGAGGGCGGTGATTCGCTCAATCATGGTACGATAAACGCCATCATTGACCGTGCGATTGAAATTGCAGCTTGTTGCCTTCTTACTTTTCAGCTCATATTGAGATTTACAGTTCTGGCAGATGTAGTCTTTGACCGGGGAATTCGCCTCCGCTCTGCGCATAGTGTTTTCTCCGCAAATGGGGCAGTACATATTTCTGGCGAGCCAGTCTTCTGTCAGGACCCGCGCAATCTGTGCGGCGCTTTTGTAGCCTGCGACCAGGGAAGTGTCGAATCTTAAATCCATCGTGCGTTGTAAACTATGGGTATTCTAGCAAAAATTAAGCTAGGTTCAAGATATTGATTCAGAGAGAACGTATTTCTGCTTATTTTGCTTGCCCAATGCTTTCTGCTTGGGTAAGGTAGGGGCATGGCTAAGAAGCGTAACACGATAGAGGATTATCTGAATGAGTTGTACCGCCGGGGGATGGCAGGGGATGAGGAGGCTCAGCTGGAGTATATTCAGTTTTATGTGACGGAGACGAATCTCCCGCTGCCGGATGAGGCGAAGGTGTGGCTGGTGACGCTGGCGGAGAAGGGGGATGCTCAGGCGCGACGATGCTATTTTGCCTGGGCAATGAGCGGGGATGAAGGCAATTTTGACTGGCTGAAGCTGGAGCAGTGGGCGCTGGAGCTGGCGGAAACGTCGCCGGGGGATGCCTACTGCATGCTGGGTATGCTGTATGAGGCGGGGCTGCCGGGCTTTGAGGATGATAAGGTGGCCGAGGGACACTACCGCAAGTCGATTGAAGCCGGTAACGAGGGCTGTGCGTTCTATCTGGCACGTGTTCTGCTGGGGCGTGAGGAGGCAGATATTTCCTATGAGGAGGTGCGCGGGCTGCTGGAGCGGGCGGAGCGGGTGAATCCGAGTGCGCCGGTGTATGATTTGCTGGGTACGGTGTGCCAGGAGCTGGGCGATGATGCCGCGGCCGTAAAATGTTTCCAGAAGCTGCACCGGCTGGCCCCTTCCGATTCTGAGTGCTGCCTGGAGCTGGCTCAAGCGTATGCCTTGGGTGCCGGTGTGCGGCAGGATGATGAGATTGCGCTGCGCTATTTCCAGAAAGCCGCCAATCTGGGGGATTCCTATGGCACGTTCATGGTGGGTCTGCATTATTATGAAGGTCTGGGGACTCGCCGCAATTTCAAGCGCGCGGTGGATTATTTCAAGCGCGCCCTGGAGATGGGCGATACCAGTGCGCTGTATCACCTGGGTAACTGCTGCTCCCGTGGTGAGGGCGTGCGGCAGGATGCTGCCGCTGCTACCGGGTACTGGCAGCGGGGCGCAGCGCTGAATGATGCCCCGTGCTGCGTGGCGCTGGCCATGCACTGCGTGGACTCCGGCGAGCTGGAGCGCGCGGAGGAGCTGCTGGCCCAGGCTCGTGAGCATATGACGGAAGGTGATGAGGATTTGGAGCGCCAGATGGAAATCGTGGAGCTCTGCATTTCCTCTGCCCGCAACACGTCAGAAGCAGAATCTGTCTGAAGTCAGCCGCTTATCATTTGTAAAATCCTGAAAAAGCTTCCTGCCGTTGTTGGCAGGAAGCTTTTTGTTAAACATAGGAAACGCCGCCATACGTGTCCCAAAGATTTGGCACACGTGGATTGACAATTTACGATTGACGAATTGAAAGTTAGCGGATTACGCCGATAGAACCACGAATGAATGCTTACTGCCGATGGTGAGGCTGGTGATACCCCTCTACGATTTTTCACACAGAACACTATGCCTCTATATCGTTTGTGACTATTTTTCCATAATCTTTGGGACACATGTGAAATGCCGCTGGATTTTTTCTGTCTTTCTGCTGCGTCAGGTAAAATACATACCTCTGACGGACACTCTGCACAAGGATGGGGAGATGTGCTATTCCTGTTTACCGGGAACCTTGCCGTTGAGGAGATGCGTAGCCCCTGATCTTTTTCTGGGGCGTTTTTTATCGTTGCCAAGGGGCAGGGGTACATGGTATATTGCCTGTGCGATGAAGTCCTTATATCTGATTCTTGTTCTGTTGTGCGGCATGCCGTTGGCCTATGCCCAGGAGATTGACGAAGAAATCGACGAGCCGGTTTCTGCCGTGCAGAAGGGAAAGGAGAAGACCGCCAAGGCTGAGAAGGCGGGGAAATCGCTTTCTGCGGTGGCAGAGGTGCTGTCCAAGGGTACGTATCTCACGAAGAAGAAGCCTAACCTGAAGGCCAAGTACTATGGATTTCTGCGTTCTGCCAGCTGGTGCGTGCCCTGCAAGATGATTGTGCCCAAGCTGCTGAAGGATTACAGCAAGATGAAGGGCGCCAGGATGGAGCTTATCTTCCTGGGGCAGGAAGAGGTGGACGTGGTGAAGCAGTACATGAAGGATAGTGATTACAACATCCCCGGTGTGATGCCCGGCGAGCTGGGGGAAATCCCCGGTGTGCAGTATCCGAACCTGGGTTTCCCCTCACTCTGCATTGTGGATGCCGATGGTAATTTCGTAGCCGCTTCCGGTGGTGTGAATATGTACGAATGGAAGAAGCAGATTCAGACCTATACCAAGGAGCAGCGCAAGCAGAAGGCTCAAAAGAAGCGCGAGGCAGAGGATTGATGCTTCGCCGGTATACCCTATGAAGGCCAGAATCACCGTTGAGCGGAGCGGCTCGTTGCTCTGCACGTATGTCGGCTTCAGCGGCAGTGTCGTGGGCAGCGGGCAGCGCGAGCTTGCCTCTGTTGTGTACCGGGATGAGCCCGGGGGCGCAAGCCTCTGCATCTGCATGGGGGCGGATACGCTGGAGCTGGTATCCACGAGCCGCCACCTGAGCGGAAATGCAGGTTGCATGCTGCTGAATGGGGAGCCCTTCGGCAGCTATGATTTCAGGAACCTGCTGCAGCCGCTCACCCTGCTGGGCTGCGATGGTCGCTTGCTTATGCAGGTGCATGAGGATGATCTGCAACGGCGCTTCCTGTGGGCATATCGTCTGGGTGCCACCCGGCAGGAGGCTCGTGCCTATGCGCATGCCGGCTATGGACTACTGGTCGGCGGGGGATTCGCGCTTGCCTCACTTGTCCGCCCTCTGAATAAGCCCCTGCATTACAGCAACTCTGCCGTATTCAGCATCATGAACGATGCCGACGAGCGCGTTTTCCACACGCGGAGCAGGGCGGAACAGCTATGCACCCTGGCCTGTGCCTGCTGGTGGCTGTGCGATGCCATGCACCCGGCCAAATCGCATCATGTGGAAGCGGTCTTGCCTGCCGATGTGCCCTCTACTGCGGTGCGCAATAATCGGGTGACGCTGCTGCCGCAGCATCTGGAGCTCCGGAATCGGCGGGTGGAGCTCATGGCTGCGCACCCGGTCTACATGTGGCTGTGGGTGGTGTGTGCCATTCTGTTGAGCCTGGTCATTCTGCCGCTGAGTCAGGGGGCCTTCCTGGCTGAGCATGTGGGTGTGCTGGTGTACACCTCACTCATCCCCGGGGTGTGGATTCTGTTCTGCCGCATAAGCCGGCAGCGCGGGGCGCAGCGCCTTGCCCGGCTGGATGAGCAGATGCAGTCCGCTGCCAGCTGCGATATGTAGGTGCCGCCAGGGGACGGGTTATTCCTCCGCATCCTCGTCATCGGTGCAGAAGAGCCCGGCAATGCCTCTCCCAATCCGGATGACCGGTGCGATCACGATACCCGTGACATTCATGGCGATGGAACCGGTGATATCCAGCAGGTACAGGGGCGTGGCCACTATTTCCTGCCAGAGCGCAGGTGCGGGCGCCGGCTGAGGCTGCGGCATGCCGGGGGCGGCATGGCAGAATTCGAAATACGGCGCTTCAAGCCTGAAGACGGGGGGATTTCCTGTTGTCTCGTCCTTTCTGGCCGCGGCAAAGTTGAATTCCTCCGCCGGAATCATTTCTCTGGGGGCATCCGGGTTTTTCCAGTCCGGCCCGCTGTAGAGATAGGTGCGTTTGCTGTCCTTCTGCACAACAAATCGTCTGCTGGTGTCCTGGAGGCAATAGCCGGCGCCATCTCCCTTGCGGATGATGCCCTTGCCCTTGTCTGTGGCGTAGGCGAGCGTTACGGGGTACCAATCCTTCCCCTTGTATTCGTATTTGATGCGTGGATGGACAGCCTCGCAGACCACTACCGTACTGTCCTTGTGCAGGTAGGTATCTGCCAGGTTCAGGGAAAGCCAGCAGACGCTGAAACAGGAATTGAGCAGGAGCGGCACAGCGAGTGCCGAGAGGCGGAGAAGTGTTTTCATGGGCGCGGAGTCTTGTGGTTTGGTGATTTGCTTACGGTGGGGTTCGGCGCTTCGTATTCGCGTGACAGGTTATCCCTGGCCACCAGCAGCCCCCAGGTCAGCAGCATGGCCAGAGCGGTGATGGTATACTGCCATACCAGGAGAAAGAGGTAGAACAGCCCCTCCTGTGCATCATAATTGCCGGCGGCTTTCCAGCTGTAGAAGCCCCACATCTGCCAGCACATGAAAAGCAGGGAAATACAGCCCGAGGCGATGCCTATCTGCGCACGCATGCTCCTGCGCCGGGTGATGAAGAAGCCCAGGATAACCGGTGCGGCGTATACAAAACCGCCCCACGGCAGGGTGATGCAGAACAGCAGCGCCAGCCAGATGCCGCAACAGCCGCGCACCACGCGGATACCTCTCTGTTCAGTGCTCATGTTGTCCGGGGGGGCTTCGGTTGTCGGTTCGTCAGGGCGTTTCCTTGTGGAAGCTGGAAAGTGGAATGGGCGCGGTATCGACCCAGGGCTCGCCCTGGGCATTGGTCAGCTGGATGCCCGCCGGCGTTTCGCAGATGCCGAGTTTATCAAGACTCGTGAAATCCTCGCCTTGGAGAGTGTGTTTCCGTCCATCGGGCAGGGTGATATCCACGGCCTTGATGAGTTCCTGCTCGTTTCCCCATGTTACCCAGTGTATCAGGCCGAAGAGGCCCCCGATGCCCGGCACAAACATCGATATCTTCTCCGCCGTGGGGTAGTACAGGGTGAGCTGGTATTGCCCCAGCGTGCGGCACTCGTGCCTGTGCCAGATGGCCGCTGCACCGGCCAGACATTGCAGCCCGTACAGCGCCAGCAGGAGCTGCGCGCAGCCTCTCGCCATGCGTCTGCAGCCGCGCGGCAATTCCTGCGTTTCTGGCTCATATGTGGAAATTTGCTTGGGAGACATGGTGGAATGAACGTAGTATATCCTCTTTTGTATCGATAATCAAGTTTGTTTAAAGCCCTTGATTCATTCGCTACGTTCCGGGAATTCCAGTAATTTTTGCCATTGCCTGTGATATACCTCAGGCATTACGCACTCCGTGCTTGCCTGCGTAGGGTATTACGTATACAATACAGCAAACAAAGCCATGAGTACATTAAAAGACCAGCTTTTCGACGAAATTCTACAGGCTCGGCAGCGAGTGTATGCTGTGGGAGCCCCCACGCCAATGCAGGAAATCTGCCTTCCGGAGGTTGGCGCGACAGTTTTTGCCAAGCGCGAGGATCTGGGGCCCATTAAGGCGTACAAATGGCGCGGCGCGTATAATTGCATGGCGAAGCTGAGCCCGGAGCAACGTGCAAATGGCGTTGTTGCGGCCTCTGCCGGTAACCATGGCCAGGGTGTGGCGCTGGCTGCCAGACGATTGGGGTGCAAGGCGCACATCTTCATGCCCCGCTCCACCCCGGAGGTGAAGCAGAATGCCGTGCGCATGCATGGTGGTGATCATGTGGAGATTGTGCTTGTGGGCGACTCCTACGATGCAGCTTCTCAGGCGGCTCATGAATTTGCCGATGCAAATAAGCTTACTTTTGTGCATCCCTATGACCATGTGTTCACCATGGGCGGTCAGGGAACCCTGGCCGATGAAGTAGTGATGAGTGGTGAGGGGCCCTTTGACCGCATTTATCTGCAAATCGGTGGTGGCGGTCTGGCTGCAGCCTGTGCCTGCTGGTTCAAGAAGTTCTGGCCAGATTGCAAGTGCATTGGCGTGGAAGGTGTGAATCAGGCTTCCATGAAGCTGGCTGTTGAATCCGGTGAACGCAAAACTCTGCCTTACGTGGATGTTTTCTGCGATGGCACCGCCGTTCGCAAAGCCGGCGAGCTTACCTATGAGCTCTGCTCTGAACTGCTGGATGGATTTGTGTTGGTGAGCAATGAGGAGGTCTGCCAGGCTATCCGCTCACTCTGGAACGGCTTGCGTGTGATTACTGAACCTTCCGGTGCCATGGGCCTTGCCGCGCTGCTGCAGGATTGGCATAAAGGAAATATCAAGCCCGGCGAGAAATGTCTGGTGGTGCTCTCCGGCGCCAATATGGATTTTGCTCAGATGGGTGTGGTAGCCAGCCGTGCCGGTGTGCAGGGGAGCAATCGATACGAGAAATTCCTCCAGATTCCGATGGAAACAAAGCGTGGCCAGATTCTCAAGTACCTGGAAAGCATACCCGCCGGGGTACAGCTCACGGATGTGCAGTATGGTCGGGTTGCCGGCGAAATTCAGCAGCCTGTGTTCGGTGTGCTCGCCACAGATGCTCAGTTCGCGGAAATTGACCGGGCTCTGGCTGCGAAGGGGCTTGTTGCCCGCGACGTAACGAACCACGATGATGTGCGCTTCCGCATGATTTCCTATGATCGCGAGCGTCTGAGTCATCCGGTATTCTTTGTGATTGAGTTCCCTGAGCGCCCTGGTGCTTTCTCCGAATTCATGGGCGAAATGGGGCGCTATGCTCACCTCTGCTATTTCAATTATCGATATTCCGGTGAGCATGTTGGCCGAGCCCTGGTTGGTATGGAATTCGAAACTCTCGAGGACCGCGACGCCTGCCGCATGGCTGCCGAAAAGATGCTGGGCACAACCATTCAGGGCATTCATGAATTGCCGGATGAGGTACGCCACCGTGTGCTGGAGCGAATGTCCCCCATGGAGCGATGATTATACTGGCTTCTCAGTCACCTCGGCGCAGTGAACTGCTTCGCCGCGAGGGCGTGGATTTCCATGTCATTGTGCGAGATACGGAGGAAGTGCACGATGCCACCATGGCGCCGGAGCTTCTGTGCGCCACCAACGCCGCAGCCAAGGCAGCAGCGGTTGCTGCAGAGTATCCGGAAGCCACCGTCATTGGTGCAGATACTCTCGTGTTCATTGATGGGCAGCCCCTTGGCAAACCTGCCTGCGAGGAGGAGGCTGTGGCTATGCTGATGCAGCTGCAGGGGCGCACGCACTTCGTCTGCACAGCTGTGGCTGTTTTCATGCCCGGCGGTGAGCGCAGAGATTTCGCAGAAATCAGCAAGGTTATCTTCCGCCCGTTGACTGAATCGGATATCCGCCACTATATGTCGCTGGTGCATGTGTACGATAAGGCCGGGGCATACGCCATACAGGAGCACGGGGACCTCATCATCGAATCGTTTGAGGGTGACATGGATAATGTGATTGGGCTGCCGGTAACCCGTCTGCTGGAGGTGCTGGAATGGAAATGAACTGGGCATTATCGGCGCTGATGCCACTGGCGGCCTGTGTGGCTGCGGCTGAGATTCCGGCGTACGAATGGCGCGGGTTGCATATAGATGTGTCGCGGCATTTTTTTAAGCCTGATGTGCTGCAACAAGTGATGGACCGCATGGCTGCACTGGGGCTGAACCGGCTGCACCTGCACCTTACGGATGGCCCAGGTTGGCGCATCGAAATCCGCAAGTATCCGCGGCTTACAAGCGTTGGTGCCTGGCGTAAGGACCTGGCAGGTGAAGCATGGGACTGGAGGAAGCACGAAATCGGTTCGCATTTTGACAAGCTCTACGGTGGGTTCTATACCCGCGAGCAGATGCAGGCGCTGATTGCCTATGGAGCAGCGCGCGGCATCACGATTGTGCCCGAAATTGATATGCCCGGGCATGTTTATGCGGCCCTGGTGGCGTATCCGGACCTGGCGCTGGAGCCACCCCCCGGCTGCAAGCTGGGGCGTGATATTCTGGCAGTGGAGAAGCCGGAGGTGGTTCAGTTCATGAAGGATGTGCTGGATGAATTGATGGATATATTCCCTGCCGGCACACCCATTCACCTGGGTGGTGATGAGGTGGACACCCGTATGCTGAGCATTGAACAGCAGCGACGCTTCATGCAGCAGATGGTGGATTATGTGAAAGCTCATGGGCGCCACGCCATCACCTGGGATGAAGCAGCCTGCAATGGAGTGCGCGGCCAGTGGGTCATGCTCTGGCGGGCGGAAAAGCAGGAAGAGGTCATGGCGCTGGGTATGCCTGTCATCCTGTGCCCGAATTCTCACTTCTATTTTGATTATCCGCAGAGCAAGGGCGAGGCTGCCCCGGGAGAACACGTCATCACCACTGAGACCGTACGCAGTTTCCGTGTGCCGGATTCACCCCTGGTGCTGGGCATGCAGGGGAATGTGTGGACGGAGCATATCCGCACCCCGGAACGGCTGTTCTACATGGCGTTCCCGCGTGCAGAAGCGCTTTCAGAAATCAGCCGCCGAAAAAAATAAACAGACTGGGATTTACAGTTCTTCCACAAGGCCGAAGAACTCAATGGGCGTGTTGCTTTCGAGGTCTGCAATCAGCCAGATGTAGGGCCGTGTGAATGAAAACACCTGTTCAGCGAAATCCAGCGTTGAATCGGCCTGCAAGGGCTTTTTCGATTCCCCCAGATACACCGAAGCTGAGAACAAGGCCGCACCCAGCTGGATTTTTTCGGATGTAATAGGCGAGAAATCTGCAGTTTCCGGGTCAAACAAAGCCTTCAGCCCCAGGCGGCGCAGGGTATCGCGCATATCATAAGGCAGAATCTGCAGCTCCTGGCGTGGCATTTCCACCAGGGTGTCCCGGGGCGCAGCCTCTGCGAGGCTCTTGCGTATGGTGGTAATTTGCTCCGGGGTAAGCTGCGCTGCAAAATCACGGGCGGAACCAGATGGAAGAATACCGATATATACTAATGAGGCACCGGTGTTTGCTTCTCTGCTGAATGGAACAGCAATGGCCTTCCAGCTGCCATCCTGTGCAGATGCTGTGCGGTAGTGCGCGCGGTTCCGAATCTGGTGAATGTTCGGAACACTGCCGGAGGCGTTTTCAAAGCCAGCCGTGCGCGCATTGGCCGCGTTAAAGGGAATTTCCCACTCTGCATGAAGCTTCATGCTCCCACCCAGCAGCAGCTTGGTGCGCTCAGATACCATCTGGCTGGCTGCAAGCTGGGCATTCCCATTGCCGATGGCGTTGGCCAGGCTGCCATTGAATAAACTGAGAGCCATGGGAACGTTTTCCGAGAAGGGTAGAGGCATAACGCCGCGGCTTCCTGCCGCCCGAGGCAAATTAAAGTCCATGGCCAGCAGAGCTGCGCAGTTCGGCTCTGTTGCACGCAGGAAGCTTGAGCTCTGCAGCTCCAGCTTCTGCAATTCCGCCAGGGTCATGCCTGCCGCACGCTCCTGAAGCAACAGAAGCATATCCGATACCATGTGGGGTGCTACCAGAATATTTCCGTGCGTTTTCTCATTCAGCGCCTGCTGAAAGAAGCGTATGCTGAAGGAATCTGTACTCAGTTCAACCTGATTTTCCTGCTGAGGCGTGGTTTCGGGCACCGCATCATGACGCATAGGCAGATGCTGCCTGCCGAGCCAGCCGCCAAGCAGACCGGCGACAGCCAGAACAGTCCAGAGTAGAATGCGGCGTTTCATAATCAGGAATACAGGGAAAGCTCTTCATCCAGACGCGGAGAGGGGGATACGCAGAATCGCTCTCCCAGCTCTATGCATACACGATTGCCAAGGGAATTACGCAGATGCATGTGCACCGGCATCTTGCCCGGGTACTTTTGCAGAATGGACTTGATGAGGGCGATGTCCTCAGCATTATGGCGTGTGGTGTTCAGCGTGATTTCGTAGAACTTCGGCTTACCAGCACGCCGCTTACCGCCGCCGCCGCCAATCTGCTCCAGTCCATTGCCGGAAACCTTTTTGCCCCCTGTCTTCTCATCCTCCGAAATGCGGGCACGGAACTGCACGAAATTGCCAGCCGTGAGCAGACCTTCCTGTTCTGCGGCCTTGGTGTAGGAATCTCCCCATAGCAGAACTTCTGTACTGCCGGTGAAATCCTCCACTGTGATGATGGCGAACTTCTGGCCACTCTTGCTCACTTTGATGGTGACAGCACGCAGCATGCCTGCCATATCGCGGGAACCACGGATTTCTTCTGCGGTGAGGTCGGGCAGGGTGCCGATGGGTACGAATTTCGGGGCATCGATGACACCGCGCATGCTATCCAGCGGATTGCCGGTGAAATAGGCGCCCGTGAGGAATTTCTCGTCGTCCAGTCGCTTCTCCTTCGACCATTCCTGAAGGATGACATTGCTCACCGGTGCGGAGGTTGTGTCCATCATGTCGAAGAGCGCCATCTGACCGGCTTCCGCATCCTTATGCACACTGCTGGCACCATTGATGCACTGCTCAATGCTTTCAAAAATCTGTGCGCGGCACACGTGCATCCAGTCGAAGGCGCCACACTGCACCAGAACTTCTATCTGGTTGCGGCGCACGTTCTGCGGCGGAATACGATAGCAGAAATCCTCCAGACTCTTGTACGGACCGTTTTTCTTGCGTTCTTCCACAATAACGCGCACGGTTTCAGAGCTCATGCTCTTCACCGAGGCCAGGCCGAAACGCACGGCTAGTTTGCCGTTCGGCATGGTTTCCGGCTGGAACTTCACCTCACTGTGGTTCACGCAGGGCCCCAGCACCTCGATACCCATGCGGATGGCTTCCTGAATGAACACACCAATCTTTTCATTGGTGGCCTCGTTAGTCATGAGACCGCAGAGGAATTCCACCGGGAAATGCGCCTTGAGGTAGGCGGTCCAATAGGAAATGTGGCCGTAGCAGGCGGAGTGTGACTTGTTGAAACCGTAACCGGCGAACTTCTGAATTTTATCGAAAATGGCATTGGCGGTCTTTTCGTCAATCTGGTTCACATCCCAGCAGCCCTTTACGAAACGGCGGCGCTGCTCGGCCATTTCCTGCATATCCTTGTGGCCCATGGCTCTGCGCAGAAGGTCTGCACCACCCAGGGTGTAGCCAGCCAGAAGCTTGGCAGCGGCCTGCACCTGCTCCTGGTAAATCATCACGCCGTAGGTAAGCCCGGATACTGTTTCCAGCAGCGGATGTTCGTATTCGGCCTGCTTCAGCCCCTTTTTCACCGCAATCATGTCGTCCATGAACTGCATGGCACCGGGGCGGTAGAGGGCGAGCAGAGCGATGATGTCTTCAATGTTGTCGATACCATAGCGCCGGCAGGTATCTACCATGCCGCCGGATTCCAGCTGGAACACACCCATGGTATCGCCGCGATTCAGCAGCTCGAAGGTCTGCTTGTCGGTAATATCCACTGAATCATAGCGGAAATCCGGCACACGCCAGCGCACGTAGGTCTCCGCATCTTTCATTACGGTGAGGGTCTTCAGGCCGAGGAAGTCCATCTTCAGCAGACCTGCGTTGTAAATGGCGCCCATATCACACTGGGCCACTACTTCACCCTGCGGGTTGCTCAGGTCATCTCGGGTGAGTGCCACGTATTCATCCAACGGTCGGTCACCAATCACTACACCGGCAGCGTGCATGCCCACGTTTCGTACCGTGCCTTCCAGTTTCTTGGCGTAGTTCCAGATTTCGCGGTAGGTATCATCCTGTTCCACCAGGTTGCGCAGGTCCTCGCTGGCAGCGTAGCTCTTATCCAGCGTGACACCGGGGCCGCTTTCAATGAGCTTGGCAATTTTGTCACTATCGCTGTAACTCATATCGAGCACGCGGGCTACGTCCTTGATAACGGACTTGGCGCCCATGGTACCGTAGGTAATGATGTGAGTAACGGCACGTTCGCCGTACTTGTGGCGCACATAGTCAATCACTTCCGGACGCCGCGTCTGGCAGAAGTCGATATCAATATCCGGGGGACTCACACGTTCCGGGTTCAGGAATCGTTCGAAAATGAGGTTAAACGCGTAGGGGTCAATATTCGTGATTTTCATCACATAGGCCACAAGAGAACCGGCGGCAGACCCACGGCCCGGGCCCACGGGGATATCGTGGTCTTTCGCCCAGTTGATGAAATCTGCCGTAATGAGGAAGTAGCTCGGGAAGCGCAGCTGGTTGATGATGCTCAGTTCATAATCCAGGCGGGCGCGCAGCTCCTGGTCATTTTCTGCGCGTTCCTTGCCATAGCGTTCTTCCAGACCCTGGTAACAGATTTTGCGCAGGTATTCCTCGCGGGTGGAGCCGTCATCCGGGGCGAATTCCGGGTAACGCTCTGTGGAGGTGGAGTCCAGTTTGATGGAGGTATTGCAACGCTCTGCAATCACATTGGTGTTCTCGTAAGCATCCGGGTACTCCGGGAAGAGTTCGCGCATTTCAGCTTCACTCTTGAAATAGACGCTCTTGGGATAGCGCATGCGCTTGGAATCCATGCGTTTATTGCCCGTGCCCACGCAGATGAGAATATCGTGTGCATCATGGTCATCCGCATTCAGGAAGTGGGCATCGTTGGTTACTACCAGCGGCACGTTGTTCTTGCGGGCAATGCGCACCAGCTCAGGTGTGGTGCGGCGTTCTTCCTCCAGCTCATGGTCCTGAAGTTCCACAAATACGTTATCCTTGCCGAAGATGTCCACAAGGTCCAGCAGCACCTGTTCGGCTTTCTCCGGCTCATCGCGCAGCAGCCATTCCTGCATAGGCCCGGAGATACAGCCCGTAAGGCAGATGAGCCCCTTGCTGAACTCGCGCAGAGTATCATAGTCGATTCGCGGTTTGTAGTAGAAGCCATCCAGGTGGCCGCGGGAGACAATCTTGATGAGGTTCTCCCAGCCGATGTTATTTTCGCAGAGCAGCACGAGGTGGCAATACTTGTTGCGCCCGGGAATCTGTTTCTTTACATCAAGCGGTGTGGGGGATACGTATACCTCGCAGCCCAGAATGGGCTTGAATACGGGTTTCTTCTCATCCGGGTGCTCCTTGTTCCACTCAAGGATACCCTTGTTGTGCTTTTTCACATTCACCATGAATTCAATGGCAGCGAATACGTTGCCGTGATCAGTGATTGCTACCGAGTTCATGCCCAGCTCCACGCATTTCTTAATCAGATCCTTTGTATGGATCATGCCGTCGAGCAGGGAGTATTCTGTGTGAACGTGTAAGTGAGTGAATGCCATAACGCGTGCGCGTATTATACACGATTTGCTGACATATGTCAGCACGAAAACGCGCCACTGCAGAACAAAAGTGGATAGATGGGTGTATACCTTGGTGTAAGGCATAATATCCGATGTCGCCCGCTTCATGGAAACAGAGCGTGCCCGCGCAGGCAGTCAGAATACAGCACCCGGTTCAGTTCCTGCCTCTGCGAATGCGGCTCCAGGCCCCAGACTGAAGTCAATCAGCGTACTTGCAGGCTGATAGATGATATGGCAGGAATCCCTTTTAAGCCTTGCTTTCCGCTAAGGCCGGGGGGGTGGCGTCCGGGTCCTGTAAGCCAGATTTTGTCCACCTGCAGAGCAGGCTGTGTGGCCATTTTTCTCGCACCTGTTGCCAGGCGTGCCCTGCGTTTATAGCAGGGTGCAACTAATACCCGGGAATACAGCGGGCAGGCGACCCTTTCCCTGTTTGTCTTGCATCGCGCGGGGTTTTCCGTGCCTCCATCGTTACCTTTGGAGCGGTGGGCTCTTACCCCACCTTTTCACCCTTACCCTTGCGGGCGGTTTGTTTTCTGTGGCACTTTCCGTCCACCCGGCATTGGCTCCGGGTGTCTCCTGCTTTCGCAGGACACGCTGCCTTATGATGTCCGGACTTTCCTCTACGGGCGCAGAAAGCCCCGCAGCGGCCACCCGGACCCGGACGGCACGAGCAGAGAGTACACCTAAGCCGTAGAATTGGCAAGCTAAATCGCCCCATTTGGCTTGATTTTGTGAGAGGGTGAGAGTAGAATAGCGCTTGTTATGAAGAAACGCGTGGTAATTCTCGGGTCTACCGGCAGTATCGGCACCAGCGCGCTGAAGGTGGCGCGCGATATTCCGGACCGCATGGAGGTGGTGGCGCTGGCGGCTCACAGCAATGTGCAGAAACTCGCAGAACAGGCCCGGGAATTCGGCGTCATGCATGTATGCATTTACGATAGCGCCAAAGCTGCCGAACTGCAGCGTCTTCTGCCCGCCGGGGTGCAGGTATATACCGGGCTGGAGGGCCTTTGCCAGCTGGCAACGCTGGAAGAGGCAGATATGGTATTGGTCTCTATCATTGGCACAGATGGCCTGAAACCCACGCTTGAGGCTATTGAGGCAGGTAAGGATCTGGCCATTGCCTCCAAGGAAATTCTCGTGATGGCTGGTGAGGTCGTGATGAACCGAGCCAAGGCCAGGGGTATTAACGTGCTGCCGGTGGATAGCGAGCACAATGCCATTTACCAGTGTCTGCAGGGTAACCATGGAGGTGCAGGGCAGGTCAGCCGCCTGATTCTCACGGCCAGTGGTGGTCCCTTCCGTAATACGCCGCGCGAGCAGCTTGCGGCAGTGACGCTGGAACAGGCGCTCAAGCACCCCACCTGGCAGATGGGCCGTAAGATTACCATCGACAGCGCCACTATGTTCAACAAGGGGCTGGAGATGATTGAGGCCCGCTGGCTGTTTGATATTCCCATGGAGCGAGTGGATGTGATTGTGCATCCGCAAAGCATTGTTCACTCGCTGGTGGAATTTGTGGATGGCTCCATCCTGGCCCAGCTGAGCAGCAGCGACATGTGTTTCCCTATTCAGTATGCGGTAACCTGGCCGGAGCGTCTCCCGAACTCTCTGCCGCACCTTGACCTGGCACAGATTGCCAGCCTGAAGTTTGAAGCCCCGCGCTGGGATGATTTCCCCGCGCTCACGCTCGCACGCTCTGCCGGGCTTACCGGCGGTACCATGCCGGCTATGTACAACGCTGCCAATGAAGTGGCCGTGCAGGCCTTTGTGGATGGCAAGCTCTCGTTCCCCGGTATCTGGAAAACAGTGGAGACGGTACTTTCCAATGCTCGTCCCCGGGATTACCAGGGCCAGTTGCCCATTATTCTGGAAGATGACGCCTGGGCCCGGGAGGAAGCAATGCGCCTACTGTAATCTCTCATGAAACAGCGATTATTCTATCTTTTCTATGCGCTGAAGGCATTCTGGTTCAGAATAAAAGGCCTCAAAACAGGTCGCCGTTGCATTATCAGCGGCTTCCCCGAATTCCGCTGTTGCAAAGGGGCATCTATTCATCTGGGGAACCATGTTGTGCTTCATTCGAAGCATAAATACAACACGCTGATCCGGCTCCCTGTTTCTATTTCAACTGTTGAGCCGGGAGCCCGCGTCGAATTGCATGACCATTGCGGTCTCAGCGGCTGCAAAATAGTGTGTGCAAATCACGTTTCGGTTGGCGAATACACAATCATCGGCCCGGATACAGTTATCTACGATTGTAAGGAGCACGAGTATTCTCCGGAAACCGGCTGGCTAGGGCGCACTAAGCGTACAGGAAAACCCATCATCATTGGTAAGCGTTGCTACATCGGCATGCGCTGCATCATTCTGAAAGGTGTTACGATAGGCGACAACTGCGTTATATCGGCAGGCACAGTTATTACAAAAGATGTGCCGGCCGGGCATCTGGCCCAGGGTAATCCGGCGGTTTACACTCCGCTGCCGGAGCGGTTTACCGCTTCGTGACCTTCAGATAAGTCTCCAGCGTTTTTTCTGCGGTTTTCTGCCAGGAGAAATCCTGGAGTCTCTTTTGCCCGGCGGCCTTTAATGCTGCCTGTTGTTCTGGCGATTGGACAGTTTGGCGTATGGTGTGTGCCATTTCTTCAATGTCGAGCGGCTTGAAGTATAGCGCTCCTTTTGCTGCAATTTCCGGGAAACAACTGGCCTGAGCGCACAGGACGGGCGCCCCGCATTCATAGGCCTCCAGGATAGGAAGGCCGAAACCTTCATATTCTGAAGGATAGACAAAGGCCTGGGCCCGGTTATAAAGCACGGCAAGCTCCTCATCTGTAACCCACCGCTGTTGGCAGCGATCTGCTATCCCCAGCTGGTGCAGCTGCGCCTGCTCTGATTCTGAGAAGGCTCCACCACCGGCGCAGATGAGATGCAGTTCCTTATCTTCGGATGCTACAATTGCAAAGGCTTCTGCAAAGCGAGCAAAATTCTTGTAGCCATTTCGGCCGCCCACGAACAGGACATAACGCCCCGGTATGTCGAGCTGAATCGAATCCGCATTCGGGGGGAGCCGGAGCGAGTTCCCATGGTGTACCACATCAATCTTATCTGGCGATATATCGAAGAGGCGTACCAAATCATTCTTGGAGCATTCGGAAATTGCGATAATCCGATCCGCTCTCTGGGCATAAATTCGCTTTCTGGCAGATGATGGGTCAGATGCCGGGAAGCAGGATGAGAAGAGCTCGTGCGTCATATCATGCACCGTAATGACCAGCGGGGTCTGACCGATATAAGGCAGTAGCTCTACTGCATTATTATGCGTAGGGTGAATGATATCATATTTCCGGCTGCGAAGTGCCTGAAGCCCCTGGTGGCGTAGCTCATGCCGACGTGCTTTTTCCTTGAGCGGAGTATGCGCCAGCAGCTGATGCATCATGCGGATATGAAGAGGGGCGGCGCATGTTTCTGCCGCAGTCTTTTCGAAGAATGATGCGTTTCTGAGGTACTCGTTAATTGTTTCCCTGATGGGGATATGGACATCCACCCCCATGTTGGTCAAGCCCTCAGCTAATTCAACCACATATCGTGATACCCCACTGAATTTGAGGAACCAGAACGCACGGGGATGCATGAAAACAGAGAGAGGTGAATTGGTCATGTCTTTGTATGTTTGAATGCGTGTTTGAACATTCGATACATGTGTAACAGGCAGGCAAAGGCGGGCATGGGCAGGCAGCGCATGGCGGAGAATATGCCTCGGTATCCGAGAATTCTGGATATGCGGATTCTGTTCAGAATGCCCTTGCGCCAGAATGAACACAACAGCACGCGTTTCTGCATTTCCTGCTCCATGGCGAGCATGAAAGACTCCGTGTGTTGAAGATTCCGCTCCCGGATATACGAGAGAAGTGCAGCCTGAAGTTCACACATGGGGATATGCGTGATATTATAGTATTTGTCATTGAAGCGTTCCAGCCGCATGATGGCGCGGAAACCCCACTGGTTATCGTCTCCTCCACGGCTCATGTTCCCACTGCCATTCCGTATATAGGCCGTAATGGCATTAATCGAGATACCAAAGCCTAATGTGCAACAACGCATATTGGTGATAACATCATCCACCCAGTAGCCATTTTCTGGCAAAGGTCCAAACTCTCGATAATGTTTCATCGACCAAACCTGGTGCAGTGTGTTTTTTTTGCCGAAGGTATTCCAGAAATCATGTTTTCCGGATAGTACATGAATTTTAGTATATTCCGTTATTGTAGGTTTTATGTGAAGCTTACAGGCAATGACATCTTCCTTATCATCGGTGAAGTTTTCCATTAGGCTGTATACATATGTGCACCCAGGATTGTCAGCAATTGCCTGTCCTACAAGAGAGCATCTACAGTGAACAGAAAGATCGTCATCATCGGCGCGAACAATCCAATCACTTTCCACAAACTGCACCGCGTGGTTCGTGTTGCCTGCGAGATGCATATTCCGCGGTGTCTGAGTGACTATCACACGGCGGTTTCCCTTGTATTCAGCCACACATTCCTTGATGATTTCGAATGTGCGGTCAGTCGAGCAATCATCAGAAAATATATACTCCAGCTCACCCTCGTAATCCTGAGCAAAGGCACTTTCTATGGCAGCGCGAATATACTTCTCGCGGTTGTGGGAGAGAAGTACGTAGGATAACTTGGGCAGGGGAGTACTCATAAAACAAGAAAGAGCCGCCCCGTTGGCGAGGCGGCTCCCTGTATGTAATCTTACTTATTGTTCACGCGAGCGAACTGCTTGAGGCGCAGACCATTCAGGTGAATGAAGCCGC
>JAZOTV010000181.1:0-6175 GCA_045657815.1 Akkermansia sp. | reverse complement strand
AAATCACCCCCTTGATAGAAAACCACCTGAATTTATGATTCAGGTGTGAGGGGACCTGTAACCTTCAAAATCTCGCGTTTTAGTATGACAAAACACACGATTGCTCGCTATTGTTATGTCGCCCGTTTCACGGGCTTTTAAGTTCCGCTCGCTGATGCGAGCCAGCTGCCCGACAAACTCCAATTTGGCACAGCAATCTTTGGGACACATGTGGCCGCGGCCTCGCCGCCGGTGAAAAGGAAAACTTTTTATCCGGATAAAAAAATGGTTGCGAGCGCGGGAAAATTGGAGTATACTAAAAGCACATGGTTGAAAATATTTTATATATCGTTGCAGCCTACCTGATTGGTTCTGTTCCGTTTGGTTATATTGCCGGGCGTCTGAATGGTATTGATTTGCGCGAGCACGGTTCTCGTAACATAGGTGCTACCAACGCAGTGCGTGTGCTGGGGAAGGGTTGGGGTATTCCTGTGTTTGTGATGGATTTTCTGAAGGGGTTTGCCCCTCTGCTGTACATGAAATGCCATCTGGGTGGTGATATGACGGTGTTTACCCCTGCGCAGATGGGCTGGTTCCTTGGCGTGATGTTCGCGCTGATTCTGGGGCACACATTTACCTGTTTCCTTAAGTTCAAGGGCGGCAAGGGCGTGGCCACCACCGGTGGCTGCCTGTTTGCTCTGTCTCCCTGGGTGGGTGCAGCTGCTCTGCTGTTCTGGATTGGCAGCATGGTTCTGACCCGTTATGTGTCTTTCTCCAGTATCATGGCCGGCGTGGGTATGATGCTGGCTGCGGGCATTGAGCTTTGTGTCATTGATGGCGGCTGCTCTGTGGCAGACGGCATGGTGATGGGCCTGCTGTTCATTATTCTGGTGCTTGTTACGGTGAAACACCGCGCAAACATCGTGCGCATCATGAATGGCACAGAGCCCAAGGCATTTGCTCCCAAAAAATAATTTTACACACTATGGAACGAATTTTCAAGAAGACAGCAGTTATCGGCGCCGGAGCCTGGGGTACAGCCCTGGCATTCACCGCAGCCCAGGATGGCAGCGAGGTGGTGCTCTGGACCTATAAGGAGGAGGAAGCCGCCCAGATCCGGGAAACCCGCATGAGCCTGGTGCCCATAAAAGGCGCCCGCCCGCTGCCGGAAAATGTGAAGGTGACCAGCAACTGGGCAGATGTGGCCGGTTCTCAGCTGGTGATTGTGGTGGTGCCCAGCGTGGTGATGCGCGGTGTGGCGCAGAGCCTGGCAGAGGTGGGGCTGGCGGAGGATGCCGTCATAGTGACCTGCTCCAAGGGTATTGAGAAGGATACCAACCTGCTGATGAGCGAAATTATCTCATCCTATGTGAAGTTCCCGGTGGGTGCTCTTTCCGGCCCCAACCATGCAGAGGATATCGTGCAGGGCCTGCCCAGCCTTACCCTTATCGGCTTTGAGGATATTGAAATTGCCAAGGCGGTGCAGCAGCGCCTGAGCACGGGCTTCCTGCGCATTTACACCAGCAGCGATGTGGTGGGCATGCAGATTGGCGGTGCCATCAAGAATGTTTTTGCTCTGGCCAGCGGCATTTGCGCCGGGCTGGGGCTGGGGGATAACGCCCGCGCCGCTCTTTCCACCCGAGGCCTGGCAGAAATGACCCGCCTGGGTATGGCCCGCGGTGGCCGCATGGAGACCTTCATGGGGCTTTCCGGCATGGGGGACCTGGTGGTTACCTGTTATTCTGATCACAGCCGCAACCTGACCGCCGGCCGTCTGCTGGCCAAGGGCATGCCGCTGGATGAGTGCCTGAAGCAGATTGGACAGGTGGTGGAGGGGGTGCCGAATACCCTGTCCACATACCAGATGGCCCGCGCACTCGGTGTGCGCACGCCTATTACCGATGCCATGTACGAAATCCTCTACATGGGTAAGCATCCGAGCGATGCCCTGCAGGAGCTCATGGTGCGCGACCTGCGCGAGGAAAATGTGAAGGACTGATTTCCTTTTCTGCGTAGAAAATTCCGGTGGGCTGCGTTCTCCATAAATAGGGGAGATAGGGACAGCCCACCGATTTTCTTTTAATCAAGCCGAGCAAAACTCATGAATGCAACACCGGAAAATCTTTGGCTCGCCGAGGTCTGGCTGGAATACCGGGAGCGACTTATGCGCCTGCTGATGCTGCGCATGCCGCCCGTGTTGCAGCGGCGCCTGAGTGTGGATGACCTGTTGCAGGAAGCCTACCTGGCCTGTGGCCGGCGCGTGGAATTCCTGAAATCGGAGCCGGAGGTGCCCATGTATGTGAAGCTGCGCCGCATTGCCTTGCAGGCTCTTACGGATGCGGAGCGCCACCACCTGGCTGCCGCCAAGCGCGATGCCATGAAGGAGATGAGCCCGGAGGACGATGTGGCAGTGGCAGATGCCTGGGCGCATTTTGCCGATACGATTTCGAGCCCCCGCACGCATCTGGAGCGGCTGGAACGCCAGGCCATGGCCCGCCGCGTGCTTGCCCAGCTTTCTGAGAATGACCGCGAGATTCTGGAGCTGCGCCATTTTGAGGAAATGGGAAATGCGGAGTGTGCGGCGGTGCTGGGTATAGAGCAGAAGGCTGCCAGTATTCGCTATGTGCGTGCCCTGAAGCGTTTCCGAGAACTTGTATTCCATGAGAACCCATATGCCTGACACCCCGGATAAGGAGGAGGAACTGGCGCTGCTGGTAGAGGAGTATCTGGAGGCAATGCGCTGTGGTAAGGCTCCGGCTCTGGAGTCTTTTGTGGCGGAGCATCCTGAGCACGCGGAGGAGTTGAATGACTTGCTTAACGGCTTGGTGGATATGGAGGCGCTGAGCGTTTCCAACCACAGCTCTGCCGTGTATGCCAATGCCCGCTATCCGGAGTCACTGGGTGGCTACCGGCTGAAGGAGCGCATCGGGGCTGGCGGCATGGGTACGGTGTTCCGCGCTGTTCAGGAATCGTTGAACCGCGAGGTGGCGGTCAAGATTCTCTCCCCCGCCTGGAACGCAGATGCCCGCCATTGCGAGGCCTTTGAGAATGAGTCTCGCGTGATTGCCGGGCTGCACCACACCAATATCGTGGAGGTATTCGGTGCCGGGCAGGAGGGTGATTACCGCTATTATGTGATGAGCCTGGTGAACGGGCAGGGAGTTACTCCCACCACTATTCGCCACGCGCACCCCGGTGTGCCGTATGAGGTGGCTGTGGCAAAGGTGGGGCTGCAGGCGGCGCAGGCGCTGGCCTATGCGCATTCCTGCGGCGTGCTGCACCGCGATGTGGAGCCCGGTAATCTGCTGCTGGATGCTGATGGTGTGCTGCGCGTGGGCGATTTCGGCCTGGCCACCATTCTGAATAATGGCGAAGCTGCTCCGCTGGTGACACAGAGCCACGACGGCACCCTGCGCTACATGCCGCCGGAGCGTTTGATGAAGGGTGAGAATTCCTTTGCGGGTGATCAGTACAGCCTGGGTGTGACCCTGTACGAACTGGTGTGCAATCGTCCCGCTTTCCGTGAATCGGAACCCGGTAAGCTGATTCACCGCATTGTGACCGAACCGCTCAGCACCCTGCGCGGGGAAGGGGAACTTGGCGCCATTATCAATAAAAGCATCAGCTTCTCCCCGGCAGATCGCTATGCCTCCATGGCCGACATGGCGGAAGATTTACGCCGTTTCCTGGAAGGGGAGCCGGTGAAGGCTCGCCCCGCATCCTGGACCCGCCGCTATGCCATGTGGCTGCGCCGCCGTCCTGCGGTGGCGGTGTGGAGTCACGCTGCTGCTTTGTTGGTGTTCCTGCTTTTCGCCAGTATTTTGTGGGGCTATGCCGGTGAAAACAGGCAGCGCAGGCAGGCGGAACGCAACGCCGCCATTGCCGATACGGCCCTGCAGGAGATTTTTGCCAGCATGGCCGACCGCGATGCCGGGGATGATACCCTCTGGCGCCCGACCAAGGCGGACACGCAGCTTCTTCAGCAGCTCATGCCTTACTATGAGGAAATTGCTGCCATGGCAGACAGCAAGGGAAGCAAAATGACCGAGGCCTGCCAGACCCTGGCCATCATTGCCCTGCAGACCCAGGATTATGCCACGGCTGAGCAGTATTTCACCCGCGCCTTGGGCATGTCGCCGGAATTAACTGCGGCGTATTACCGCAACCTGAATGGCCTCTGCACTGCATTGTACGAGCAGGGCCGCCGCGAGGATGCGGAGAACCTGCTGAAGCTTGCTGTGGAGAAAGCTTCGCTGGTGACTGAGCTGGATGCCCGGTTGGAGCTTGTCCGCTCGCTGCAGATGCTGAGCCTGGGGGCCCCTTTCCGCCCCCGCTGGCAGCCTGCTGCGCAGCGGCGCTCCGGTGTGGCTGCTCAGCGTCCGCGCCGGGAGACTCGCCCGGGCAGAAACGCCCGGCCGGAACGGGCTGAACGGCAGAACCGCCGCATTTATCAGGATCAGGCCATGGAGCTCATGAAAGAGATTCTGGCAACCGCGCCGCAACAGGAAAAAGTGCAGGTGCGCCGCATTGAACTGCTCATGAATATGCAGCGGCAGGATATGCGCCGGAGCCTGCTGGCGGAGAATCAGACTTTGGGACAGCTTTTTGATGAATTGCTGCTTCGCTACCCGGAAAATGTGCGTATTCGCCAGGCCTATGTCCAATGGGTGGTGCAGCCATTTGCCAAGCCTGATACGGCCACGCTGGAGCGGGGGTCGCGCTTTGCCCGTTCTCTGCTGGCAGATGACCCCGGCAGTACGGAACTGCTCATGCTTTACCTCTCTGTGCGGGAGCGCCTTGCAAAGGCATTAGCGGCCGCCGGGCAGGAGGACCGGGCCCGCCGTGAGAAGGAGATGACTCTGGGTGTTATTTCGCTTATTACCAATCGTTCAGATTATTCGCCGGAAATGCGCGAGCGGCTGGCCATGCTGGTCTCCATGCAACCGCAGGCGGATGATGCCCTCAGTGTGCAGGAGGAGGAAATCTCTCTTCTGCTGGAGAGCCTGGATGAGAAGCGTATGAAGGAAGTGCGCGAACGTATCAAATCCATGCGCACGCGGCGCTCGCGCCAGAACTGGGGAGACCGCAAGCCGCTAATGCCCCGGGAGGGTACTAAGAAGCCATGAAATGGGAAAGAATATACTTTGTATCGCTGAGCATTGTCTATGCTCTCGTGTTTCTGTTGGGAAACTGGCCTGACACGAGCCATGAGCGCGTGTGGAATTCCGAGGCGGCCCCCTGGCTGGGCGAGGCTCCGGCTGGAGTGACCTGCGATTTCGTGCGTGCGGATTCGGTGGATGGCCTCCCCCTGGTGGTATTCAATATTCCGCCCAATGAGCAGATGCGCCGGACCCTTCTGGAGCTCTTTGCCATGCAGAAGGTGGAGGGCGAGTCCGGCCGGTATGCCAATTTTCAGGTGAAACCACTGTATCCGGCGGAGAATACCCCGGCGCTGACGGCGGAGCGTTCCTGCATTTCCCCCTGGCTGGAGGTGATGGCCGATGGCAGCATGCGCTTCTGTGTGGATGATGCCAATGTGCCATTTGACGAGCAGAAGGCGCTGCCGCTCGCGCCTCCGTACCCGCAATACCTGCCGCAGGGACAGTGGGAACTGCTGTATCGCGAGCTGATGCTGGCTGTGCTCTGTTTTGCGTTCCCCGCCGTGTTCTGTTGTGTGGGCTGGCTGTGGGTGCAGCGTCGCTCTCTCTGCGGCGTAGAGACGAAGCGTATCTGCCTGATGGTAACGGCCATCGTGGCCTTTATCGGTGCGTATGGAGATTTCTCCTGGCACGGTTTTGCTTCCTCCTACTCCGTGTTCAGTGCCGTGGTGGCTGTCATTCTGAATCTGCTGGTGGCCGGTATCCTTATGGGACTCACCGCCCTGGTGCGGGGCATGCTGGGTAGGCCGCTCTGATTCGCGTTTTTCTATGTCCCGTTTGTACAGTCCGGTGTTTACTGGCGTATGCCTCAGCATGACGCTGGCTACCTATACGGCCATTGCGCCGGGCTGGCCTGTGGGCATCTGCCTGGCCGCGGTGATGGCGGTTGCCGTCATTTCCCTCATTATCACCGTGGCGGCCTTGATGCTGTTCGTATTGGATATTCCCAACTGGGTGAAATATCTGCTGCTGTTCTGCCTGGTGACTCAGTGGCATGTTCCCTGGGTGCTGGTGAAGTACCATTCTTCTTTTGATAC
>JAZOTV010000180.1:0-2277 GCA_045657815.1 Akkermansia sp. | reverse complement strand
CCTTGGCTCACAGAACGACATGGCTACGATCCGACTTCCAGGCGCGCCACTGGCTGCCGTACACCGGCCCCAGATCGCCGTTCTCATCGGCCCACTCATCCCAGATACTCACACCGCGCTCCTGCAGCCAGCGCACATTGGTGCTGCCTTTCAGGAACCAGAGAAGCTCGTAGATGATAGAGCGCAGGTGCAGCTTCTTGGTCGTGAGGCAAGGGAACCCCTCGCGCAGGTCACAGCGAATCTGCCGACCGAACACACCAATGGTGCCCGTGCCCGTGCGGTCTTCCCTGCCCACCCCGTTGGTGAGCACATCGTCAAGTAACGACAAATATTGATGCATAGCCGGTTTGGATTGACAATTGACTAATGACGATTGACAATTGAGCAATTCCCTGCGGCGCAGCCGCAGCTGACTTTTCTACTTCGCAAATCGTACTTCGTAACTCCTATTTAATCAGAGCGCGAGAGCCTCTCTGATGAGCTTGGCCCACTTCTCTGCCTTTTCGGCAAAGCTCAGCTCGGGGTCCTTGTAGAGAATGCCGCGGGAAACATTGATGGTGGGGGGAGCCACGCGGGTGCCACCCGTGAGGGCGGAAAGGTCACCACCCTGAGCACCCAGACCGGGCACCAGCAGCGGGGCATCCGGCAGGTCGGTGAGAATCTGGCTGTTGGCATTGGTAAGGCCCACGACCATACCCACCTCCGTAGCGCTGTTCTCAGCAATGGAGCGGGTCACCATATCACCCACCAGCTGGTACACCTTGTGCCATTGGCCAGCACCTGCTGCTCCACGTCCACAGAGCCGGGGTTGGTGGTCACGGCAAGCAGATACACAGCCTTGCCGGGGCGGTCAAGGAAGGGCTCCAGAATATCATAACCCATGAAGGGGTTGGGCGTCACGGCATCCACATCCATGCGGTCGAAGTAGGCCTGGGCGTAGTACTTCTGCGTCTCGCCGATATCGCCGCGCTTGGCATCCAGAATCACGGGAATATCCTTGGGCATATCGGGCAGCAGCTCCTCCAGCATCTTCAGCCCCGGCAGACCCATGGCCTCGAAATAGGCGATATTGGGCTTATAGGCAGCAGCGTAAGGAGCAGTCTCTTCCACCACCTTGCGCAGCCAGTCGGCAAGCTCGGTCATATTCTCAGTCTGCGGGCGGGGATCCAGACCCACGCAGAGGGCAGAACGCGTGGCGGCAATACGGGCCGCAAGTTTTTCCGTGTACTTCATGCGCGTTATTATAACACAGCCCCGGTAGATGACAAGCGCAAAGAGTTGACAGCTCCGAGGAAAAATGGCAAAATAGGCGGCATGAAACGCTTTCGTATTCTGGTTTGTCTGCTGCTGTGCTCCCTGCTCTGCGTGAGCTGCGGCGAATCGGACCAGGAAAAGAAGGAGCGTTCGGCTCAGTTTACCACCCCCACCAAGCCCGCGCCCAATCCCCAGCGCGAATCCATCCAATCCCTCATCCGCACGGATAAACAGGTGCCCACCAGCCTGAAAGGCAGCCGCAAATTCGAGCTGTACAGCGTATACGAGGGGCAGGATATGCGCCAGGTAACCGAGGTTTCCGGCCGCACGCTGCTCATCTGCTTCACCGCGCCCTGGTGCAAACACAGCAACGCCATGCGCAACTCCCTGAAGGAGCTCGCAGAAATGGAGAAAGGCGCTATCCAGGTAGTAGAGATTGATGCCGATTCCTACCCCGCCATTGCGAATGATTACAACCTGACCAAGGTGCCCACCACCGTCTTCTACACCGAGGGCATCAAACTGCGCAGCATCGAAGGTGCCTACACGGCCGACAGCCTGAACCGCTACCTGCACGCCCTGCTCACCCAGGAAGAAGCCAACCCGCAGCCCTGAGTCCCCCCTTTTTTTTCAACACATACACACATCACACCACCTATGCGATTCCTCACAGGATTACAGCCCAGCGGCCAGCTCCACATCGGCAACTACTTCGGCGCCATTGAGCCCGCTGTGCGTCTTCAGGAAAAAGGCGAAGCCTTCTATTTCATTGCCAACTACCACGCCATGACCACCATGGAGAGCGCCGAAAAGCTCCGCGAGAACACACGCGGGCTGGCCGTGGATTTCCTGGCTTGCGGCCTCGACCCGCAGAAGGCCGTATTCTTTGCCCAGTCTGCCGTGCCGGAGGTGAATGAGCTGGCCTGGATTCTTTCCACCCTGTGCCCCATGGGCCTGCTGGAGCGCTGCCACTCCTACAAGGACAAGGTGGCCAAGGGATTTGCCGCCAGCCACGCCCTCTTT
>JAZOTV010000179.1:0-3462 GCA_045657815.1 Akkermansia sp. | reverse complement strand
TCTCTCCCAACCGGGCAAGAAGCAACGGCTCATCCCACCCGGCAACTTCCAAAAGAAAAGGCATGTTTCATCGACAGTTACGTCTACAAACTGGACCGGGCTACTTTCGGTGACTGCACAAAACGCTGGGGCGTCATCGCTCTGCCCAAAGCTACCGTGCTGCTCACCGGATTCAGTCGCCAACGCTTCCATCTTGCGGCCATGCTTCCGCGCAATCCGTTCCGCATCAGGAGAGAGAAACTCATTCTGTGTCCTCAGCCATATCCTGGCGGCACCTACGGAGATGTACTCAATATCACCCTTCCCCGACTCTGTACTATTCTGATGACTCTAAGCGAAAAAGAGAAGTCAGAAGCATGTGTGGCCATACCTTTTGGCGGAGAAATCATTCACCAGTTGGTAGAGCGCCTGGGCATACCGAGGGAACGCCACATTGACACCTGCACGGAATGCTTCGGACTCACGCCGGATGGCATTGCTGTTACATGTAATACCCCTCTTAAAATCCATGTTCCCCAGAAGGCCTACCACTTCATGCGCGAGACGCTCTGCCCGCAGCACAAAACGATAGGCAATAAGCGTATCTATATCCAGCGCCAGCACACCCGCCGCATCCTCGGGGAAGAACAATTCCTGCCCAAGCTTCAAGACTGGGGGTTCACCATCTTTGATGATTCGCCGCGCACCCTCGATGAGCAAATGGATATTTTCAATGGCGCAGAGGTCATAGTCAGTGCTCACGGCGCCGGTCAGGTCAACATGCTTTGGGCAAACCCGCAGGTACGCATGCTGGAACTCAGAGATGCCGGATATTGGCATAATTGTTTCAGGATCTGGTCTCTCTACAACAATTCTCGCCACGAGCTCATGATCGACTGGACTCGCAGTGCAAAACCTGACTGGCGACAGGACTGCGGCTATGTAGACCTGAAATGCAATCCCGCGGCAATAGTGCGAGCAACACAAGAACTTCTGAGCTGATTCCCTTTATCTCTTCAACCAGCGAGACACCGGTTCCTCCACAAGGCGACAGGTCAGCACCGCCGCAAACAGAGTGCACGCATACACCAGTCCGACCGCCCACCAGGTGGAAACAAATCCGGCTATCATCAGAATATTCACAAAAATTTCGTGATACAGATATATACCGTATGAATAATCGTGGCGCAGAGCCCGCTTACCAAACTTATATGCAGCCGCGATTGTCAGGAAACTGAGTAATCCACCCTGAACCGGGTCAATATAGAGGCCAAATTGCAAATGGAAGATAAGCCTGTTTCCGTACACCCAGAACACGTAAAGTGCCAATATGCACCAGAAGTATTTTACCATCAACGGTAGTAACTTCTCCCGAAACACATACACAAACATACCTACATAAAAAATATAGGCATACGGAAACGGACTGCAGAAATACAATTTTCCCGCAACCTCCGGCAATGCATGCATGATATACGGGCTGGCCACATTCAATAAGCCCAAGGCAATCAGCAGAAGCGCCCAACGCTTTACTGACCATCTACTAAACGGCTCATATGTCAGCATTATAGCAACATACATGCATAACTGAAGAGGAATCATCCACAATGCACCATTCGGGTTTCCCATGCCGTATGTCTTTAAATCAGCCGGGGTGTAAAACTGAAACACAGTCAGCTGCGCTGCAATCCATTTTCCCCAATCTTCCATACTTACCGGGATCTCATACAAGCGAGTCATGACTGCCACCGCAGCTGCGGATACACCAAAGGCAACCCACAAGGCCGGATACATGCGAATGAAGCGACGCCAAAGATAAATGCATCTTCCGGGGCTGTGCTCCACTGACGCAGTCACCAGATAGCCACTCAACACAAAAAGCAGCATTAATCCGGGAAATATATTCACCCATTCAAACCACGTCACTCTTTCTACTGAAAGCCAGTGTGTGCTATGCCCGTACACAATGGTCAGAGCCGCCCATAAGCGGATATAATCCATGCAGTTAGCCCGGAAGTCTACGGATGCGTTATTCATTATCGGTTGATTTAGTCCGCATTCCCCAATGGGCTGTGGGATGGTTGATTTTCACCTCGGTGCGGGTTGCTTCACCCGGCACGTAGATACTGTATGAACCGGGCGCCGGACTCATCATATCGGCTATGCGGCGCAGGAGGTTATTGCATCGGTAGGCAATTCCGTGGCGGTGAGATACATACCACGGCAGAGAGGTCATTTCTGCATCCCACTCACACTTGGAGCCTTCCGTCCAGGCCAGATTATCACCAGTCACAGTAAATAAGCTGGTAATCAGACTAGGGCGAACGCAGAAAACAGGAGCTCTGTTAACGATATTCCGGTAAAAAACCAAATCAGCCAGGGCTCGGTAGCGAGTATCAAAGCGGATGCCATGTTTCACAAAGGCATCCACCCGGTGAAAACAGGAGCAGGTAATAATCTCACACACGGTCTGGCTGCGCCAGCGGGAAGGTCTCACCGGGCGACGGTGGCAGATGTAGCGACTATCCGCATCTACTATAATATAGGACCCCAAAACGATTTCTGCATTCTTTTGCTCCTCAAAGGCCGCTGCCACGCCTTTGAGGGCGCCGGGCAGGTATTGTTCATCGCTATTGAGATGCGCGGTTACAGCGGCATCTGAGGGTATTTTAGACCAAGCGATGTTGATGGCATCATACATGCCGGCATCCTTGCCACTTTCGTAAGTAAACGTGTAGCCAGGGATGGACTGCTGCGCACGCTGCCATTCATCAAGCCAGGCAGGGGTACCATCCATTGAGCCGCCATCCTGCACGTGGTGGTGCACCTCCACTCCCTCTCCCGCCTGGTCGGCCACAGAGCGTACGCAACGCTGCAACCAGGAGAGGGCATTGAATGTGGGAGTGACAATATAGAATTTCATACGCGCTGCATCAGTATACTTGTTTCGACCAGCGGAAGCAAGATGAAAAACCCCGCCGGAAACTAATCTCCGGCGGAGTTCTAAGACGCTAATGGTACAAATGACCAGCTATCAGGCGAACACACCCACAGCCTCAGCGGCGCAGGCAATCATGTAGTCGCGGTTAAGCTTGGCGATGTTATCCACGGAAATACCCTTCGGGCAAGCAGCTTCGCACTCGTACTGGTTGGTGCAGTTACCGAAACCGAGGGCATCCATCTGGCGCACCATGGCAAGAACACGCTTGTTCTTCTCCGGCTGGCCCTGGGGCAGCAGGTTCAGGTGAGCAGCCTTGGCAGAGGTGAAGAGCATGGCGGAGCTGTTCTTGCAGCTTGCCACACAGGCACCACAGCCGATGCAGGCCGCAGCGTCGAAAGCGGCATCAGCCGTCTTCTTGCGTACGGGCATGTTGTTGGCGTTGGGGGCAGAACCCGTGCGCACGTCCACAAAGCCGCCAGCGGCGATGATGTTGTCCAGCGCGGTACGGTCTACCACCAAGTCACGCAGCAGCGGGAATGCAG
>JAZOTV010000178.1:0-14426 GCA_045657815.1 Akkermansia sp. | reverse complement strand
ACCGGCAGCCTTGATGCGGGAGCGGATGGTGTTGCGCAGGTACTGGGCGTAGCTGTCGGCCAGCAGGCGCTTGTCGTTCACGAACAGCACATAGGTGGGCACGGGAATCGTGGTGTACTTCTCATTCACCGCCGTGGTGGCATAGAAGAGCTTGAGGCGCTTCTTGAGCACTCGGTGCTGGCCGGGAGGATTCATCTCCATGGCGCGCTGGAGCAGGCGGGTCAGCTCGCCCGTGGTGGGCATGTTGAGAGCCTCCTGCTGCACGCGGGCAATGCTCTTGAAGATGGAGTCGATGCCCCAGGAATCCTTGGCGGAGACAATGGCCACGGGCGCGTAGTCCAGGAAGAAGAGATTCTCTTTGATGTGCTCCTTCACGGCCTCCTTGCGGGCGCTCATGGGGGCATCCGGGCAGTAGAGGTCGAACTTGTTGACGATGATGATGCAGGGCTTCTTCTCCTCGGCAATGATGGAGCCGATGCGGCGGTCCTGCTGGGTGACACCGGCGGCCATATCGATGACCAGCAGGCAGATATCCGCGCGGCGGATGGCGCGCTCACTGCGCATGGCGGAGAATACCTCCACGGAGGTGTCGCGCTTGCTGCGGGGGCGCATGCCGGCAGTGTCGATAAGCACGTAGTTCTGCTCTTCGCGGGTGTAGGGTACATCGATGGCATCGCGCGTGGTGCCTGCCACATTGGAAACGATGGTGCGCTTATCCTGCAGAATGGCATTAACCAGGGAAGATTTGCCGGCATTCGGGCGGCCCACGATGGCTACCTTGATGGGGGAGTCCTTGGTTACTTCCTCCTGCTCCGGCTCATCCTCCGGGGTGGCATCGGCGGCGGCCTCGGCCTTCTTGGGCGTGGCACCCAGGGATTTGAGCATGGCATTCAGCTTATCGGCCAGGCGGGGGAAACCGCGGCCATGCTCGGCAGAGGTGAACACGTAGTCAGAGAAGCCCAGGTCGGCAAACTCACCGAGGTTGAGCTCCTGCTTTTCGGTGTCGGCCTTGTTGAGCACCAGCAGCACGGGCACTTTGCTCTTGTGCAGGTGGGCGGCGATGGTGCGGTCGATGGGGGTGAGGTGGTCGCGGCAGTCGCACACGAACATGATGTAGTCCGCGGCGTTCATGGCGATATCCGCCTCCTGGGTCACCTGGGCGGCAAAACCATCGTCCAGCGTGCTGCCAATACCGCCGGTGTCCACCACCAGGGCATCGAAATCAGTAATGCGCACCGGGGCGCAGAGGCGGTCGCGGGTCACGCCGGGCTGGTCATGCACAATGGCAATGCGGCGGCCCACCATGCGGTTGAAGATGGCGGATTTGCCCACATTCGGGCGGCCAACAATGGCAATAGTCGGTGTAGACATAATTCGTTAGAAGGGGCGTTCAGAGGCTTTGCGTACTTTTTCCTCGCCGGGCTTGGGTGCCACATAAGGGGTGAGCCCCACAGGCATGATACCCTTGCCGGTGCTGATGAGATCCACCACGCCGCCAGCGCGCTTGTAAAGCTTGGCGGAGGCGCGGTCACCATAGGTGTTCATGATGGAGTAGGTGAAGAAATCCGGGGAGGACTGGCAGAGAAGGTGCAGGTTCTGCGCGGCATCCAGCAGAATGCGGGGCTGCATGAAACTCACATATTCAGCCATGTAGCATGCGCGGATAACCTGGTTGGTGTCCTTGTTGATAGCCTGGCCGAAAATACATTCCTTGCCGTTGATTTTTGCCATGCGCAGGCTCAGGGTGATGCGTTCGCCGCGAGCCTGGATGCTGAATTCGCGCAGTTTGCCGCCATGGGTCAGGGTAAAGAGGCAGCGGTTGGAGCTGTAGGTAATTCTGCTTTCCGGCAGGCGGATGGTGGCCACGGCAACATAGTTGCCGGCGGTGCTCAGGCGGTAAAGGTTTCTGAGGTTGATATCAAAGGAACGGGAGGAGCCGGGGGTGAGCATGATTTCCGGGAAACGGCCGGCGGCAATGGGCGAGACATCCTGCTGCTCCGTGCGTTTTTCCAGGTGAAAGTTCAGCCAGGGGCGGCCCGGTGTGTTCTTCAGGTTGATGGAGGCATCCGTATGGTTCACGATGGTGAGCCGGAGCGTCACGTTCTCTCCCACAATGAAATCCTTGCGCAGCGGCTGCAGGCGCAGTTCAATCTGGGCAAAGGCCTGGCTGCTGAGCAGCAGGCAGATGAGGGTAAGTATCAGCTGATATATGGTTTTCATAAGATTGTTACGGTAGAGGTGTTTCAGGAAGTGCGATGCGGAACCCGCAGCGGGAATCCTGCCAGTCGGGTGAATCGGTGGGGAAAATCTCGCCCTGCTGGTCTACCAGCAGGTAGACGGTGCCATCGTAAATGCCGGGCAGGGGAGATTCCGCCTGGCTGCGGGTCCATTCCAGCTCTGTGAGGGGAAGCGCGTTGGCCACCATGGCTTGCAGCTGGCAGGCTGTGGGAAGTGCGCCTCCTGCAGCCCGGGCATAGAGAAGCGCCTGCTGGTAATTCACTCCGGTTACAGGCGCTCCGGGGTCTGCTGTGGCCAGCTGGTCCTTCCAGTCTGCCGGAATCAGGGAGATATCCTGCTCAGGCATGTCGCGGAGCAATTCCTCGCGGCGGGCGGGTTCCAGTTTCCGGAATGCCTGCATGAAATCTGCATATTGCTGCACACTGACCGGCTGGCGCAGCACTCGTTCGCACACCTCATTCTCCTGGCAGTGCAGCGCCTGGAGGTCCAGCGGGGGTAAATAGGTGGGTGTGTCCATGCCGAACTGGCGGCCAATGCTGCTGAGCAGCACAATGGTGCCGGCGGATACCGCCAGCAGCAGCCCCCAATGCCGGAAGAAATTCCGGATACGCTGGGTGAAGGGGTGGCTGTTCACCCGTTCGCAGAGTCGGGTGAAGGCTGATTTCTCGTGCTCAGGCAGGGCATTTGTTTCCAGCTGCTGCAGGATGGTATCTGCCGTCTCCTTGATTTCCGGCCAGGTCAGGTAGACGCCGTCTGCACCTTCCTTGAGCCAGTGAATCAGGGTAGTGACGCGCCCGAGCCCGGGTGCGTGGATGACCGGCACCACCCTCCGCAGGATTCTGGCCAGCGCGTGCATCTGCTTGCGCGGTTTGTTGGCCACCCCTTCCACCAGGGGAGAAAGGAAATGCACCTCGCCGGATTCCTCCACATAAACAGAGGTCGGCTCCAGGGGCATGGCATGGTGGCCTGCCTGCAGGTACATATCGTACATCTCCGCAGCGGCAGATATAACCCGGCAGATATCCGGAACCTGCAGTTTTCTGCCTGCTTCCGCTATGTCGGCCAGGGAATCTCCCGGCGGTAGTTCCTGCGTCAGAAACCAGATGCCCTCTGCCCGCAGGGATTCATACACATCTGCCACATGTGGCATGCCATCTGTGGCAACCCGGTGCCGCGCCTGCGTCAGAAAGGCTGCTTCCTCCGCCTGGCTTGCCCCGGGGCGCAGCACTTCCAGCACCACAGCGCGGTCCACATGGGTCTGCCGGGCTTCATACAGCTCGGTATTCTCACGCGTCTCCAGATGCCGCGTCAGCGAATAGACTCCCAGCGTGTGCGGGAGGTGCGGGAAGATGGGTGTCATTGCGGCAGGGGAAGTTCAGGTAGGAAATCGGAAGCAGGCAGGGCTTCTTCATATTCGGGAACCAGGCCGTCATCCGGCAGCAGGTTGTTGCTTGGCGTGTAGTTGCGCCGGGCCTGGCGGCGGTTGAGAATCTGCTCCTGCAGAATCAGGGCAGAAGGTGTGCTGATGCAGTCCAGCGGTTCTCCCTTGTAATAGAGCTTGGCCGTGAATCCGTAATAGCGCAGGTCTCCGTAAGCGTTCAGTTGCTCATCGGTCAGCGGGGGCATGTGGTAGGAGACCACCAGGTTTTCCTCCCAGTTGCTCCAGGTGGGGGATTCATTCTGCCAGGTGAGTTGCGGGCTTGCCATGCGGGAGAACTCAATGCGGCGCCCGCTGACCAGATCAAAGAACTGGAGGGTGATGTAAATATCCTCCGGGCGAACTTCCTCTCCGGGGGCCAGCAGCACCGGCAGCAGCATATCCACGCGCTCCCCTGTCTCCGGGCTGTACTCGTGCCGCAGCTGGTGCGGGCCGAAAGAGAGCTTGCCGCGCAAGGCTGTGCTCTGGTCAAAACCGTAGGTCAGGCGGTGAGCCGCCCGTTTGAAATAGCTGCCGGCCTGGTCCCGCATCTGGAAAAGTCTGGTGTAGTACTCCCGGGCCTTCTTCGGATTCTGCAGCTTGTCATAAGCCATGCCGTAGTAATACAGCAGGGCGGGGTGTTCAGGCGCCAGCAATGAGGCCTCCTCCAGGAAAAGAACACACTGCCGCATGTCTCCCGCAGTCAGGGCGGCCACGCCCTGGCGGATGAGGCGGGTCACCTCCTCGCGGTCCTCGGGGCTCAGCTTGCCGGTGGCGGTGTCCTCTGCCGGGGTGCTTTCCTCTGCGGGGGAAGCCACAGGTGCCTCATCATCGAAGTCAAAGATTCCCTCCTGCGCCAGAATGGTATCTACATCCCGCGGCCGCAGGGGCGGGGGCGCATCGGCATCATCCTCATTATCCGCAGCGCTGGCCGCAATGCCTGCCGCACCCTGGGTGTTCGGTTCCAGATTAGCCAGTTCGCGGGCTTCAATGACAGCCAGCTGCGCCCGCGATACCTCCAGAGAATGCTCGTAGCTCAGCTCCAGCCGCCGGGTTACCCCCACACCCAGCAGGCTCAGCTCTGCCACTACCACCACCAGCAGCAGTGTTACCACAACCCGCCGCGCCGTGAGTGCGCGCAGCAGTTTCCTGCCACAGCGCCGGGCGCGGTGCAGAAAGGCGGAAGCAGCACTGCCGGTGGGCAGCTCAGGCTTTCTGGCTGTCTTTTTGCTCATATTCCAGGATTTCGCCCTCGTAGCGGGCCAGCAGGGCCTGCATGAACTGCTCGGCCGGCTGGTTCTTGTCGGGGTCAAAGCCGCCGTAGGTCATGCCGTCCAGGCGGATTTTACGGCCCTTCACCGTGGCATAGGCCACGCCTTTATATCCTTTGCCCCACTGGCGCAGATCCAGGCGGCTGATTTCGGCAACGCGGAACTGCTGCCCGGCAGCTGTGACCAGATCCCCCTCCAGCGCCATGACGCGCCTGCGCGTGCGCAGCATCAGGTAAATAAGGGCGGCGCTGATAAGCATGCAAACTCCGCCTGCCAGCCATTGCTCCCGTATGGCGGCGGTGTCGAACGCGTGTTCTGCCGGCTTGACCGGAAAGCGCATGCGGGCCGTGTAGACAACCCAGCAATCGGCCCAGCTCTTGCTCATAGCAGCGTGGTCAGCTGCTTCGGGCGGCGTGGAATGCACGGCGGCGCACTCGGCGGGCAGGGGGTATTTCCCCTCCACCATCCATTCGCCATCTGCCTGTTCGGCGGCAATGAGGGGGCGGGATGCCAGTGCCTTGTTCTGCGGCCCGCCGGCGCTGGCCTGCTTGCCCAGCTCGGCAAAGGCCTGGTAGGAAAAATAGACCTCATTTGCCTTGCGGTACCCCACGGCACCATCGTAGAAAAAGTACAGGCCAAATCCGAAAAACGCCAGGAGTACGATACCGAAACGCACAAAAGTATCGCGGGTGGGGCGGCAAATGAGGGGGGCTGTTATCATCTGAGCGTTATTCTACCACAGCCGAGACGCTCTGCATAGCCAAAAATGTCACTTCTGTGCCTTTGCTGTTTGTAAAGACGTGATAAAATCTCTGAGCCCGTCCCCAGACGGGCGAAGTTTCACAGCTATTGCCACTCGTGGCAATAGCTTCTTCATACATTAGGTGTGAGAAAGTTCCCGCTGCTACCGCAGCGAAGAAAATAATGAGTATTCATTCCTCGCCCGAAGGCTCGTCAGTGAAATCGGTAGTCTGGCGACAACCGGTGAAACTTCGCTGCCGCTCAACGAAACCTCGCCCCCTGACAGGGGCTCGACGAAACTTCGCAGCTTGCGCTGCTCAGAGAGAGGCAAAGGGTAATGAAACTTGCTTGCGAGGGGGCTTCCCTTAAAACCGGATTCAAGCTTCAACATCTTGCGCAATCTTTGGGAAAATAGCCCCAAACGATATAAAGGCATAGTGTTCTGTGTGAAAAATCGTAGTGGGGTATCACTAGCCTCACCATCGGCAGTAAGCATTCATTCGTGATTCCATCGGCGTAAGCTGCTAACTTTCAAATCGTCAATAGTCAATAGTCAGTAGTCAATCCACGTGTGCCAAATCATTGGGACACATGTGGCTGGAGAGTTCAGCGGGAAAATAAAGGGTTGAGATTTTGATTGAATTCAGGTAAGATAGCGGCGATATGCAGAGGATTGCCCGCAATTTTTTCTTATGTATGATAGCCGCCATGCCGGTAGCATGGGCGGATTCCTTGTCGTATTGGGAGCGCCAGGGGATTGTAAATATCAATTTTGACGAACCGGTGGTGACACAGTCGGTGGTGGAGAATCAGTATCTGCATGGGGCGACTGCTGCGGATAAAGGGCATGATTTATTCAGCATCAGCGGAGATGAGGAGCACAAACCCCGCGTGGTGTGGGTGGACCAGGATTGCCTGCGCATAGAGCCGGCTCCGGGAACGAGCATCAGTACAGAGTTCTGTCTGAAGTTCCGGGATGGGGTGCGTTACCAGAGCGGCCGCAATCTGAACCAGTATGAGTTCCGTTTTCATGCTCCTGCCACGCTGCTGGTGAATGAGGAGCTGCGCGATTATCCGAGCGGTGCGGCGCTGGTATCTGCCCGCTACCAGTATACGGAGGAGGCCCGGAACCTGAATCCGCAGAGCGAGGTGAGCTATACCTTCAGCCGCGTGAAGATGGATGACAAGGGTGATTTTTTTGAGACGGGTGAGAAGGCCCGCGGAATTGTGGAGCAGGCACAGCTGCGCCACGGAAACAGTTACAGTGTGCTGCGCTCTCTGGCGCTGCGCGGGGTAAAGTGGGAGGAGTTGCGCCAGGATATGCCGCTGCAGGGTTATGTGGTGGTGCGCCCGGAGCGTCAGCTGCCGGCAGACAGCATCTGGCGGCTTACCGCCACACCGGCCAAGGGAAGTGCTTTCCTGGAGAGTAATCTGGGGGATATTCATGTAAGCCGCCAGCTGGTGGCCACCCCGGAGCAGACTGCCGGCCGCGCAGAGCAGGGGGCTGCGGAGAATCTGCTGGAGGTGCGTTTCAACTCGATGGTGGAGCGGGAGCAGCTGAAGCGGGCTTTCCGAGAGATGCGACTCACGCTGGATGGCGTGGAGACCACGCTGGCCGAGGATGGAGTGACCCGCACGGCCACGGTGAATGGCCGCGAGATGAAGGTGCGCTATCTGGGCGAGATTGAGCCGCAGGAGTTTACTCTGAAGGCTGCTGACCCCGAGGCCCGCGATGAGGACGAGGAACTGGTGGATGAGGAGAAGACCACCGGACTCATGGTGCGGTATCACCATCCCAGCGCGTCTCCCGGCATGAAGCTGGCTATCGAGACCCCCGTGCCTGTGCTGGTGGAGAGCACGTTCAAGGCCGGTATGGAGGGCACGCTGGGCCTGCGCATGGAGAAGGATTTTACCTGCCGCCTGAGCGTGACTCCCATGGAGCCTTCACTGACTACGGGTGAGATGCACTACCTGCCGCTGAAGGGTAAGCACAGCCTGGAGCTGCCTGCGGTGAACGGCAGTAAGGTGCGCGCACGCTTGCGCCACTGGAAGGCGGCAGAGGTGACCCAGGCGCTGCCCAAGGTGCGCCAGCACCTGGAGCAGCAGGAGCGCCGCAGCAGCCTGGTGACTCTGAATTATGAGCGAGCGGTGGTGCAGGCCCGTATCGATGCCGGCCTGGCCAAGCCGGAGACCATGCCTGCCCGCCCTGCGGAGTTTGAGCGAGCCTGGGAGGTGCTGCAGAATCGTGAATTCCTGGAGGGTGCAGGTGGCCGTTGTTATGATTCGCAGGAAATTGCGTTACCGGCCGGTGCTAATCCGCTGGTGGGCACCTGCAAGGTGGCGCTGAATCTGGATACCCTTGCCGGCGGGCAGCTGGCCCCCGGCCTGTACCTGCTGGAGATGGATTTCTACCCATCGGATTCAGTGGCGGCGGCGGCGCGGAGCCTGGGCCTGAACCCGGAGAAGATGGTGCTGCGCCGTGATACGCTCGTCACGGTGTCGGATCTGGCTTTGTGCATCATCGGTGCTTCGGAGGAGGGGTATCCTGCGCTGGTGCTGCGCCATAGTGATGCTTCTGCGGTGGATGGTGCCCTGGCAACCACGCTGGTGGAGGGCGGGGAGAAGAAGACCCTGCCGGTGCGCGAGGGTGTTGTGACCCTGCCGAGCATCACTGGTGATATTCTTCTGCAGCACGGGGAGGATTACTGCGTGGTGAGGCCGAACGGCAACCGCTGGGAGGCTTCCCGAATCAATACCAAGGCCGAGGGGGTGGAGCTGCGTGCCATGCTCTGGACGGACCGTAACCTCTACCGCCCCGGCGAGAAGATTTTTGTGCGCGGTTATCTGCGCGCGGTGGATGCGCTGAACCGCATTTCGCATTCCCGCCACCGCGAGCTGGTGCTGCGATTTGTGGCGCCGAATGGCACAACGCTCTTCAAGCGGCAGTTCAATGTGGATGAATACGGTGCCTTCAGCCAGGAGCTGGAACTGCCCGCAGGTGAGGAGGATGTGTGCGGGCGCTACAGGATTTATATCGATACTACTTACCCGCGCACCCTGGCCAGCAGTGAGGTGAATTGCCAGGTGTACCGCCGCGATGCCTTCACGGTGGAAACCGAGGATAAGACGGAGAAGGTGGCTCCGCAGGAGTGGGTGTTCCGCGTGAAGGCCGGGGATTTCAATGGTACACCGCTGAGCACCGGGCGCGCCGAGGTGGAGCTGACCAGCGATATTCCCTTGGAGGGTGGCCGCGAGTCATCCGGATTTGGTCGCAAGCGATACACGCTTCGCCTGACCCAGCCACTGGGGGCGGATGGCACTGCGGAGTTCCGCTGCAAGCTGGGTGAGCGTGGAACGAAGAGTTTCACGGTGCAGTGTGAGGGCGCTGTGGTGAGCGCCCGTGAGGAATACCGCCGCTTCCATAGTCACGGCGTTTACCAGCCGGCAGAGGTGGTGCCCGGCCTGGTGGAGGGCGACCATCTGAAACTGACCTGCGCCTGCTGCGGCAAGGCTCCGGCATACGGCCAGAGCATCAAGGTGACGCTGCGCGGAACGCGCCGCACCTCCACGCCGCTGCCGAATGGTTTTGTGCTCATTCGCCTGCAGGAAGAGGAAATCTGGAGCAGCTGGGTTAATGTACCGGCTGGTACGGATGTGTTCGAGCTGCCGCTGCAGGAGCTCATGCAGAAGCATAGCGCTGAGTTCGGCAATGAATTCAAGGTGGAGCTCATGGGGCGCGACCCCTATGGCCGCGTGTTCACCTGCGATTATATGCGCTGGGTGCGTCCTGTGCGGCCGGCACAGGTGCTTTTCCGCCTGAGCCGCAGTGAGGATGGCCAGCGCATGGTGCTGGAATCCGGCATGGAGGGGCAGGGTGTTCTGGTGGTGACCTGTGGTCAGCGCTCCCGCGTGATGCCCATCACTGTGCAGAAGGGACGCCACGAGTTTGCTGCCCCGCTGCAGGCAGATGAGGGTGGTCAGGTGCAGGTGCATGCCATTCTGCCCCGCCGCAATGCGGAGACGAATGTCATTGAGAGTATTCTGACGGATAGCACCACACTGAATCCGCCCGCGCCGAACCGCGAGCTGAAGGTGGAGCTGCAGCTGCCCACGGAGCCTGTGCGCCCCGGTACGCCGCTGAATGTGAGCGGCCGCGTGACCCTGCCGAACAGCACGGGTACCCAGGCGGTGGTGACTCTGTATGCGGTGGATGCCGGTATGCTTTCGCAGCGCGAGTACAAATGCCCGGATGTGGCAGAGGCGCTGAGCTTCAAGATGCGCACGCTGCGCTTGTATCCAAGCCTGGTGCGTCAGCGCACATATACCCTTTCCCCGCGTTTTAATCCGCTGCCCGGCCTGTGGCAGGGCGAGGGGCTGCAGCCGGATGGCAGCTGGAAGCACCAGCCCTGGTGGATGCGCGAGTATGCGCCGCGTTCTGCGGGGAACCGCCTCATGATGAAGGCCGCCGCTCCCATGGCTGCGAATGGCGCCGCCATGAGTATGGATGCTGGGTTCGGGGCGGATGCCGATATGGCCGTAGCGGAAAGTGGTGTAGAAACGCTGGCAGCCGGCGCCGCTGCGCCCGCAGCACCGCGTGTGCGTACGAATTTCAACCCGCTGGCCTTCTGGCGCAGCGCTCTGTATACTGATGCGCAGGGTAATTTCAGCACCACCTGCACCTTGCCGGACACGCTGACCACCTATCGTGTGTTTGCAGTGGCGGCAGACAAGGAGGGCGGCCGCTTTGCCACTCAGGAAGGCCGGTTTGTGGTTAACCAGCCGGTGATGCTCAGCGCCGGGGCTCCGCTCTTCATGAGCACGGGCGACAAGACCATTATCCCGCTCACGGTTACCAACAATACGGAGGCCGAAGGCACCTGGCAGGTGAAGATGATGGAAGGCGGCGAACCGCAGCAGGTCACGCTGGCAGCCGGTGCTTCCGCCCTGCTGAATTTCGAGGTGAACCCGCAGCAGACAGGCCGGCAGAAGTACCGCTGGGTGGCCACTGGCACCACGGGTGAGGACGCCGTGCAGGCAGAGTTTGAGGTGCGTCACCCCTCTCCGCTGCTCAAGGAGGCGCATCATCTGGTGCTCGAACCGGGGCAGGGCGCCCTGGTGCCCGCTGAAAAACTGGCGGCAGAGGTAGCGCAGTCTCCGAATTGCCAGCTGGAGCTTCATGTATCTGCCAACCCGCTGCTGCACCTGCAGGGTGCGGTGGATTTCCTGCTGGAGACCCCGCATGGGCACACGGAATATGCGGCTTCGGCCCTGCTGCCCTGGCTTATGTATGACCGCCTGGCGCCGCTCTGCCCGCGCATGGCGCAGACCCCCGCCTCCCGGGTGGAGCAGGTGGTGAGCAAATCCATTCAGAACCTGCTGCGCCACCAGCAGCCGGACGGCGGTCTGCCGTTCTGGCCGGGTGCCCGCAGTAGCAGCCTGTGGGCCAGTGCACATGTGGCCATGGTGCTGCGCATGGCTGAGGAGCGTGGGGTTGACCTGCCCTGGCCCAAATGGTACAAGCTCCTGAATTACCTTCAGAAGGCTGATGCCTCGAAGCTGGACCCCCTTACCCGCTATGAGATAGCCCGTGCCCTGCAGAACCGCGATGCTCAGCGCGATGCCCTCAAGGCTGCCCTGGCTGCCACAGAGTGCGGCTGGCGCTTCAGTGGGTCTGTGCGGGGAGATATCGAATTCCTGGAGTACCTGCGCGCCAATAATGATGGCCGCCACGAGGCGTTCCTGCGCTGGATTCGCACCCGCGCGGCCGATTACCGCCACCACAGCAGCTGGCGCAGCGCCTGGTCGCTGTATGCCCTCATGACCTATGTGGGTAATTCCCCCGGTGCCAGCGTGGAGGCTATTCTGCGCCTGCCGCACGGTGTGGCCCTGCTTGACCGCGGGGTGTACCAGGTGAAGAACCCGGATATGAACACGTCCTATGGCTCACTGCGTGGCACGGTGTATGCGGTGCTGCGGGCCAAGGCTCAGCCGGTGCAGACAGTGTATCCCGGTGTAACGGAGAAGGGCCTGCAGATGACCCGTGTGTACGAAAAACAGGGTGAGGATGGTATCTGGCGCCCGGCTACGGACTTTGTCGTGGGTGATGTGGTGCGTGTGGGGCTCACCTGTGCCAAGGCCAGTGAGCAGGATCTGCACTACCTTGTGCTGGAGGATTACCTGCCTGCATGCATGGAGGCCATCAACCCGGAGGTGCCGAGCCAGGCCGCCGGGCTGGAGCCCCTCAGCTGGAGCGAGTATTTTGACCACCGCGAGTACCTGGCCGACCGCGTGCGCGGATTCTGCACCCGCTGGTGGGGCCGGGATATCGTGAACCTGCGCTACTACGCCCGCGTGAAACGCGCCGGCAGTGCCACGGCTCCCCCCGCCCAGGCGCAGCTGCTCTATGAGCCGCAGACCTACGGGCTTTCCCCCAGCATGCGGGTGGAGACTAAGGCAGAATAAAGAGTTTGTGTGCGGTGTTCGCCGCACCGGTAAAGAAAAGCCGCCTGGGGGTATCTCAGGCGGCTTTTCTGTTATTCGGAGTGAGGGACTTCAGTCCCTCACCGGTTATGATTACGGGGCTGAAGTCTCGTGCTCTGAAGAATTTGCCCGCGCCTGGTGTTGATTACTCCTCGTGTTCGGGCTTGAAAACCGGATGAGATTCTGGTAGAATAATCTTTCACCTGAACCCCGAAGCATAAATTATGAGTTCAATACCGAATGTACTGGCAGGGCGCTATGCCTCCGATTCCATGAAAGCTATCTGGTCTGCCGAAGGCCGCATTGTGCTGGAGCGCGAGTTCTGGATTGCCGTGATGAAGGCCCAGAAGGACCTGGGGCTGGATATTCCGCAGGAGGCTATTGATGCCTACGAGAGCGTGAAGGGGCAGGTGGATGTGGACAGCATCAACGCCCGCGAGCGTGTGACCCGCCACGATGTGAAGGCCCGTATCGAGGAATTCTGCGACCTGGCCGGCCACGAGCATATCCACAAGGGCATGACCAGCCGCGACCTGACGGAGAACGTGGAGCAGCTGCAGATCTGGCGCTCCATGCACATCATCCGCGACAAGGCTGTGGCGGTGCTCGACCGCATGGCCAAGTGCGCCAACGGCTGGCGCGATATGGTGTTTGCTGCCCGCACGCACAACGTAGCCGCCCAGGCCACCACCATGGGCAAGCGCGTGGCTATGTTCGGCGAGGAGATTGTGCACTGGGCCTGGGCCTGGGTGAGCATGATGGAGCGCTACCGCGTGCGCGGTCTCAAGGGTGCTGTGGGCACTCAGCTGGACCAGCTTTCCCTTTTTGCCAAAAACCCGGAGACCGTGCGCGAGCTCGAAAGCCGCATCTGCGCCCACCTGGGTATTTCCTCCAAGTGGATGAATGTGGGTCAGGTGTACCCGCGCTCCCTGGACTTTGAAATTATTTCCGGTCTGGTGGGTCTGGCCAGCGGCCCCAGCAGCTTCTGCAAGACCTGGCGCCTCATGGTGGGCCACGAGCTCTGCACCGAGGGCTTTGCCAAGGGGCAGACCGGTTCCAGCGCTATGCCGCACAAGATGAACCCCCGCTCCTGCGAGCGCGTGAATGGTTTCCACGCTATTCTGAAGGGTCACCTTACCATGATTGGCGGCATCATTGGCGATCAGTGGAACGAGGGCGACGTGTCATGCTCCGTGGTGCGCCGCTGCGTGCTGCCGGATGCGTTCCTGGCTGCCGATGGCCTGTTCGAGACCTTCATCACTGTGCTGGACCAGATGGGTATGTACGAGCCCGTGGTGCGCACGGAGCTGAACCGCTACCTGCCCTTCCTGATGACCACCACCATCATGATGGCTGCTGTGAAGCGCGGCGTGGGCCGCGAGACGGCTCACGAGGTCATCAAGGAGCATGCCGTGGCTGTTTCCAATGACCTGCGCAACGGTCTCATCTCCACCAATGACCTGCTGGACCGCCTGGGCGCCGATGGCCGCCTGCTGCTGTCCCGCGAGGAGATTCAGGAGATTTACGATGCCAACGCCGGCGACACCGGCATGGCTGCTCAGCAGGTGGATGCCTTCGCCGCCATGGTGGAGGAGCTTGCCACCCGCTTCCCGGATGGTGTGGGCTATGTGCCCGGTGCCATTCTCTGATGCCCGTTTTATGGCTTCTGCCCCGGAACAGCTTCTGTTCGATAACGGCGCGTACCGCCTCACCTCCACCCGGCTGGAGCAGCCGGGGCTGGTGGCGGAGCTGGTGTCGCCCGCCTGCCTGCGCATCACCCGGGAGGGTGAGAGCCGCGAGCTGAGCATCCCCCTGGCGCCACCGGCAGGCTGCGCCGGGGTGCGCAGCTCCATTCCCGTGCTCCAGGCCATGTATGCCCTGGCGGCTCAGGAACTGCAGGCTGATATCAACGCAGACGGCCACTTGCTGGCCGGGGCCAACTGGTCTACCGTGTGGACCCGCGATATCGCCTTCTCTGCGGCGCTGGGCACGGCCCTGGCGGCGCCGGAGGCCACGCGCCTGAGCCTGGAATCCCGCGTGCGCAACGGGGTGGTGATGCAGGATACCGGCACGGGTGGTGGCTGGCCGGTCTCCACTGACCGCGTTTCCTGGGCGCTGGGTGCCTGGGCGCTGTACGAGGTGCAGGGCGATGCCCGGTGGCTGGCCTGGTGTGTGGATGTGCTCAAGGCCACCCTGGAGCAGGATGCCGCTGTGATGCCGGAGGAGGAAGTGCTCCGCCCAGGCGAGACTTCATTCATCGACTGGCGCGAGCAGAGCTA
>JAZOTV010000177.1:0-2354 GCA_045657815.1 Akkermansia sp. | reverse complement strand
TGGAGGAGCGCCTGGGCCAGCGACTCATCGGCCAGAAGGAGGCCGTGAAAGCCGTGGCCGATGCCGTGCGCCGCTCCCGCGCCGGCCTGCAGGACGAGAACCGCCCGCTGGGTTCCTTCATTTTCCTGGGCCCCACAGGCGTGGGCAAGACCGAGCTGGCCAAGGCTCTGGCCGAGTTCCTCTTCGATGACGAAGCCGCCATGGTGCGCATCGATATGAGCGAATACATGGAGAAGCACAGCGTCTCCCGCCTCATCGGGGCTCCTCCAGGCTATGTGGGCTATGATGAAGGCGGCCAGCTCACCGAGGCCGTGCGCCGCAGGCCGTACAGCGTGGTGCTGTTCGATGAGATTGAGAAGGCTCACCCGGATGTATTCAACGTGCTGCTGCAGGTGCTGGATGATGGTCGCATCACCGATGGCCAGGGTCGCACGGTGGATTTCACCAACACGGTGCTTATCATGACCAGCAACATCGGCAGCCAGTTCATCCTGAACGAAACCGATGCCACCACCCGCAACACCCGCGCCCTGGATGCGCTGCGTGGCCACTTCCGCCCCGAGTTCCTCAACCGAATCGACGAGATTATCATCTTCGACCGCCTGCAGGGCGAGGACCTCAAGCACATCGTGGGCATCCAGCTCCGCCGCGTGCTCAAGCGCCTCGAAAACCGCGGGCTCAGGATGCAGCTCAGCGATGCCGCCGCCGCCCTGGTGGCCGAGCACGGCTATGACCCGGTGTATGGAGCCCGCCCGCTCAAGCGCGCCATCCAGCACGATATTCTCGACCCGCTCAGCATGGCGATACTGGAGGGCAGGTATCCTGAGGGAAGTACGATTTTCGTGGATGAGGAAAATGGAAAAATTATTTTTAAATAATTTTTCCATTCATCCCCCGGGCCGCCAGGTCCGGGGGATTTCGTACTTTGCGCAGCAAAGTATTTCGTGCGGGGCGAAGCTCCGCTTTCATACACTGGCGCAGCCAGTGTAATTCATTGAGGGCCGGAGGCCCGACTGGTTACCGCTGCATCAGCAGCGGTACTGCCGTTTCTGAGACCAGACTCTATTAACCGTTCATTGGGAAACAGTAAGCCGCAATAGGAAACATTATTTCTTCCAATCAGCCCGCGCCTTCACCGTATTAAGCGACTGAATCAGCATGCGCATGATATTGCCGTTCAGGCGTTTCATTTTCTTCAAAAGGTCGGCTTGCTCCTCATCTTCTGGCATAAAAAGCTCCAGCCAGAACTTGGTTTCGTTGCACTCCTTCAAGGCCGTGTGCATCTTGTTGGCAAAATCCGCCGGGCCATTACCATATTTGGCCTCGGCGATATTGGCGCCTATGGCTGAGGAAGCTCGCAGGAACTGGTCTTTCTTGGCACCGTAGCCTCGCATAACGCTGCCATATTCCATAGCAAGTTTAGCGAGTTGGAGAGAGTAATCGGCCAGTTTATCCTGTTTCATGATAGTGGGATGATATATTGCCGGCTGAGGTTTTGCAAGGATAATGTTTCCTGTTACGGCTTCATTTTTCCCAAGGAACTCCTCCCTGCGTTCAGATACTTTATAGGCAGTACCGCTGCTGATGCAGCGGTAACCAGTCGGGCCTTCGGCCCTCAATGAATTACACTGGCTGCGCCAGTGTATGAAATACCACCCCTGCGGGGTGGTATGAAAGCGGGGCTGCGCCCCGCACGAAATACCACTGCTGCGCAGTGGTATGATAATCACCACTCGCTGGCGCTCGTGGTGATTATGCTTGCAACGCATATCCCTATCTGCTACAATGCGTGCAGCATTATGACACCCAAACACATTGTTGCCGTTATCGACTATGGCTCACAATACACGCAGCTGATTGTGCGCCGCGTGCGTGAGCTGGGCTTCCTCGCCAGGCTTTATGCGCTGGAAGACCTGCATGAAATCAGCGAGCCGGGCGCCATCATTCTTTCGGGCGGCCCCCGCAGCACGTCGGAACCGGATGCTCCGGATATTGATTTTGAATGGCTCACGTCCTTTGGTGTGCCTGTTCTGGGTGTATGCTACGGCATGCAGCTGCTGAACGTGAAGACGGGCGGCACGGTGCGCCCCAGCAACAAGCGCGAGTACGGCCCCGCCGCCCTGGTGCCCGAGAAGCTGGAAGGCCTGTATGCCGACATGAGCGCCTCCTCCCAGGTGTGGATGAGCCACTCCGACACCGTGGACCACCTGGCAGACAACTGCCGCGTGATTGCCCGCAACAGCGACGGCGTGCCGGTTTCCCTGCAGTGGGGCGAGCAGATGTTCGGTATTCAGTTCCACCCGGAGGTGACCCACTCCCACGAGGGCCGCACCATCCTCAGGAATTTCCTTTCC
>JAZOTV010000176.1:0-4566 GCA_045657815.1 Akkermansia sp. | reverse complement strand
GGCAGGACTTCAGCAGACAGGCAACAACGGTGGGTTTATTGCACCGCCGTGCCACCTTGATAGCCGCAACCCGGATAGAAAGCATATCCTCAGCGCCGTATACCTTCAGCAATTCCGCAACAAAATCCTCTGCCGACATACTCTCCATCTGCTGGCGAAAGCGACTGTGCAACCTGGTATAGGCCTCTTCGCAGGTCATGCCGGCAGACTTCTTTTCTCGTTTTCCTTCCTCATTCACAGGCCGCCCGCTTTTTGATGGCAGCGGTGCGCGCTCAGGCTCCGGCTGAGGAGCAGGCACCAGCCCCGGCGCCACGGGAAAAGATATCGGTTCCGGACACCCCATCTTTCTCAGGCTCCAAGAACACAGCAGAGGCATAAGCCCACCGGCAGAGGTTATCAGCCGAAAATTAACGGCATCTACCCCCGGCTCTGCAGCATGGCTCTGAGCATCATATCGCTGCACCACATCATGCCAGTCGGACACGATGACGGTAACGCGCCGGCCCATGGAACGGGCATAGTACAAGGCATCCAGCAAGGCTGTCTCCGATTGATACGGAGTCTCACACCCGCAGTGGCGAATGACGGCACCATCCGCAAGTAAATCTATGACATCCAACGGAAGATGATTCTGCTCACTCAGGCGTTCCTGCGAGCACCGGTGCAGAATGGGGCGTTCCTCAGCCTTCGGTTTCAGCAGCTGCACATTCCGCAGAAACTGGCGCAGATGCGGAGACTTCAACCCGGAAGAACTGAGAACCAGATCGCTCTCCGCCATCAGGTTTGATAAATCGGCTCTGGCCTGGCCTTGCTCCTCCTCCAGATGCTCCTGCCAGTCGCACACCCTGCCTGACCGCCGGCTCAGGTAAGTAATCCGGGAAGCATAGAGGCTCAGCACCGAGGCCAGATCCCAATCTGCAGTGAGAAAATGCACAGGAATCTGCTCATCCGCACAGCGGATGGCAATGCGGCGAAAAACGCTATCGGCCGAAATCTCCTGACCTTCCCGTACCGAAAAACGCATATCGCGCTCCTCGGAGCAGGCGGGCAGCTCCTCGAAAAGCCCGGCATGAGCCTTCATAAAGTCCAGAGCAGCCTGGGCATCCCGCTTGTTATTTTTTTCAATCTGCCTTTCCAACTCCTTTTTCACGGTATCAATGACCGTGCATTTCATTCCCGTTTGCAGCAGATATTGCCGTCCGGGCTCATTCATCAGAAAACAGGTATCTACAAAAGACTTCATAACAGAGGGAGTTGCGGTACGCGCACCATAGCGCATCTGCATCCTGTTTGCAAGACTTTTATATCACGGAATCGGGAATTCGGCCAGTTTCCAGCCTTCTATATCATCAATGCGTACCTCATCATCCACGCATTTAAAGAGTCGCGGCAATCTGGTGCTGCGCACCACCGGGCTGGAGACATGCTGCCACACGCCATTGCGCAGACGGTAGAAATCCAGCTGCCGGATGCCCGCCATTCCGCCTATACCAGCCCGCAGGGCCACGGCCAGGTCATCGCGCAGACGAATGGGGAAAAAGCCCCCGAGTTCCCCTAAATCCGGCATACCGGGTTGCAGCACAGCAGCCGGAGCGAGGGTGCCGGTGGGAGCCGTGGGGGCCACATCATCCGCCAGGTACACCAGCTCCACGCGTTCTTTTCTCATTAATCCTTTGGGATTGGTACTCTTTTTCGTTGCAAGAGCAAGCTGGAGCTGCACCTTTCCGCGAGGCAGCAGCAGCGTTTCTTCCCGAAGTCTCACCAGCAGGTTACTCCACGTTACCTCAGCATCCTCCGTGGTGATTATCTGCACCCTCCCCGGGCGCAGCAGAACCGGCACCATGGTCAGGTTCTCGGCCTCGCAGATAATCTGATTGTCCCCGGTACCGGTCAGGCGCAGCCGCACCCATTCCGGAGCCGGGGCATAGAGAGCGGGAGGCGTCTCCCACATGGGCATACGCGCCAGCACCTCACCATTCGAATGGTATGCCAGCACGGTGCCGTTCTTCAGCGAGAAGCGGGCAAACTGATCATCCACCACAGACACGCCATGCGCTTTCACCAGCCGGAAGCCCGCTTTTGTCCTGCGGGTCGCGCAGTACATGTGTGTGGTCTTATCGGGCATCAGGCAGCGCAGCAGCTGCACATCATCCGACAGACAGAAGCTTTTCCAGCCCGTGGATTCAGGAAACACCCGCTGCACGCTCTCCAGCGGCGTACACGCAGGCTCATCCCCCTGGACGGAGGTTACCATCACCGCACCAGGAAAAGCAGCAAAACATAGCCTGAAGATGAAGTGTAGCATACCGCAAGCATTTAAGCATAAGGAGACACTCAAAGGAAGATTTTTCCGCCACCCGGGTATATTTTTCTATTCAGGGGCATCCCCTTGTACTATAATAGCAGCATGAAATCCCGAATCCTTCTCATTTGTCTGGCAGGAAGCCTGCTCTGCGCCTGTAACAGCAGACCGGAACCAGCGGCCCAGCGTCCACGTTTGCGGGTCAAACACATGACCAGTCTGCCGACACACGCGTCCTACCGGGCGGAGCAGATACAGGAAGCAGCGCAGAAGTGCAGCAGCCTTCAAGTGAGTTGCGGGGAGAACACATGGAAGCTTTCCACCGCTGCTGCGGCAGAGATGAAGGAACTACTCTCCCGCGTGCAACCGGTTACCCACTGGGGCGGACTGTGTGCCTCCCCCGGCGTAACCATCAGAATTGCCTTCCTGGATTCGATGGGCAGTGAGCTCTGCTCCCTCACAGCCTGGGAAATCACCGATGCTGCAAACCTGGCAAGCCCCTACCACAGCAAGCTCACCCTGCCCAGCGAAGATTACCGCCGTTTTCAGGAGCTTCTTCACATAACCAGGAAGTGAAAAAGCACTCCCATTTTCCCAAAGTCCTCAAGAAAATGTGTGCAATTTGAGCAAAAGTCCTCAAGAAAATGTGAATAACGCTTGATTATCAACACAAATATAGTATAATATTCCTAATCACAAAAAGCGCACATGAGACGAGCAGCCATAGAGCAACTGATTACATGGAAGAAAAATCCTCGCAGAAAGCCGCTTCTTCTGCTGGGAGCACGCCAGGTTGGCAAAACCTGGCTCATGCAGGAATTCGGCAAACGTCACTTCAAGAAAATCGCCTACATTCGTTTCGATCAGAATGACAGACTGCGCGCCAGCTTTGAACAGGACTACAACATTCCCCGTCTGCTGGAGGCTATCCAGATGGACGCGGGATTCAAGATTACGCCAAAGGACACCCTTATCATCATGGACGAGATTCAGGAATGCCCGAAGGCTCTCACTTCTCTCAAATATTTCTGTGAGGAAGCCCGTCAATACCACATTGTTGCAGCGGGTTCACTGCTCGGGCTTTGCGAACACTCCGGCACAGGATTTCCAGTGGGCAAGGTGGATATCACCTATCTGTACCCCATGAACTTCTGCGAATTTTTGCATGCAACCGGGCACGAACTCTATGTTGAGGCACTTGAGAAACAGAATTGGTCACTTGTTACGGATTTTGGGAGTAAATACGCAGACCTGCTGAAGTTGTACTACGTAATTGGCGGGATGCCGGAAGCAGTCAGCACATACATCGAAAGCCGGGACTTTTCACAGGTGCGCGCCATTCAGCAAAATATACTTCTTGGCTATCAGCGGGATTTCAGCAAGCACGCCCCTTCAGACCAGACGCCATACATATCCCTGCTCTGGGATTCCGTACCGGAGCAGCTTGCTCGAGAGAACAAGAAATTCATGTGCAAGGATGTTCAGCCCAATTTCCGCATGAGAGATTTAGAGGTCGCCATCCAGTGGCTCATGGATGCTGGTCTGATACACAAGGTTGTGCGTATCTCCAAGCCGGCCTTCCCTGCCGATGCATACCGGGAATCTGCATTCAAACTTTTCTTCCTGGATGTGGGCCTGCTCGGCGCAAAATCCAACCTGCCAGTGGATGCAGTTCTGGATGGAAACCGCATTTTTACCGAATTCAAGGGCGCGTTGGCGGAACAGTACGTCCAGCAGGAATTGCGGGCATGCAGCAATGTGACGCCGTATTACTGGGCAACGGCCAACTCTCAATCGGAAATTGACTTTCTTGTCCAAATCGGACTTGATATGGTTCCTGTCGAAGTTAAGGCCGAAACGAATCTTCAATCAAAAAGCCTCAAATCATTCTGCAAGAAATACTGCTGTTCTACAGCCATACGCACCTCCATGGCACCATGGTACGTGCAGGATATGCCACTTGATACAGCCGAAACCTTCTGTAAATTGATTAATCTGCCTCTCTACGGCGTAAGCCAAATGATGAAGCTCAAACAATGACAAACATGCAAACCGCTTTCTGAATATCAATTTAGCCATGATTTTCTTCCGCATCATCCTTCGTCTTTTTCTGGGGCTCACCTTGGTGCCCGCAGTGGTTGCTCTGCTGGCAGCGGTGGAGCTGCTGCAGCTGCACTGGTACAATACGCACCCGCCCATTCTGTGCTCTGAGGAAGGACCGATTATGGTGCATTATGAAATAGAGGAACAGCTTCCCGTCTGGG